>JBCBTO010000024.1:0-13465 GCA_039818625.1 Pseudomonadota bacterium | reverse complement strand
ATTGTCGCCACCCGCACCGGTTTCGGAGAACACGGTCGTGCGCAAAACGAAGTTGCCCGGACCCGTCTGATCGAAATCACCGAAGTTGAACGAGAACGGGATGGAGTTATCGACGCGGGTTTCGAGCGCGTTGTCGAGATCATCCGCGCTGAACAATTGGAACACGATGGAGGCCGCATCCACGCCGGATACCGTTCCGTCAAAGCGCACATTGCTTCCAAAATCGTTGATGTCGAGCGTATCGCCGTTGACGAGATCACCGTCGAGAGGTTGGGAAGCGCTGACGACCGCAATGCTCACATCAAGCTCACCCGGCGGTGGCGGCGGAGGCGGCGGAGGCGGGGGTGGTGGTGGTGGTGGCGGAGGAGGTGGGGGTGGCACTGTGCCGCCATCGCTGACCGTAAACGAAATATCTTCCGACCCGAGCGTATCTCCGTTGGCCTGAACCTCGGAAAACGCCGTCGCACGGAGAACGAAATCTCCAGGCCCGACCTGATCAAAATCGCCGAAATTCAGGTTGAACGGCGCGTTGTTGTCCGTGGTCGTCGCAATCGGGTTGACGAGATCGCTTGCAGCGAAGAGCTGGATCAAGACAGATCCTACGTCGGAGCCCGCGACGCTGCCGCTGAACTGGACGTTGTCTGCGAATGCGGTCTGGTCGAGCACATCGCCATTTTGCAGATCATCATCAAGTACCGGTCCACCGCTTCTGACCAGAAAGTCAAAATCGATTTCAGGTGGTGGCGGTGGCGGCGGCGGCGGTGGGGGCGGTGTTCCTTCCGCCTCAAGCCGCAGATCGGTGAAGACAGCTTGGAACGCGTCCGCTTCCGACTGGCCGTTGTTCGACGAGAAAAGGCCAACGGCGAGACCGCTTTGTTGCCCTTCGATCGTGTGGTTCCCGAGGATCGCCTCGAGCACATTGGTTCCGGCCAGGCTGATTGGAGCGGATGTAACCGTCTGTTCCTCGCCGAGCGCGTTTTCATACCGGATAACCGGTGTTGCGGTTTGAGCAACCGGATCAATCTCAAGGTCAAAAGTGATCGGGTTCTGGTTGATCGGCTGGTCGGTGAACAGATCATCGGCCTCAATGCCGATATCGACGATAACCTCGTCATTGTTCTCAAGAACCAGCTGGAACTCCGGGCCATTGCGCATGATGGCAACGACTTTCAGAAGGTTGCTTTGATCTCCGGTGCCGATGAACCCGCCGATCTGCTGGAAGCTTCCGGAGAAACCGCCGTCGCCGGTGGTTTGCGAGATGCCGGGATTGAGGACCGTCCAGCTGACGGTGAAACTCTCGACTTCCGGTGTGACTGTGACACCCGTCTGGAACAGGAATTCCGCATTGTTGCTGTCTTCGAACGTATCGCCGTTTGATACGTTTTCGATGATGGTGGTTCCACCACCGGCAGCAGTCGCGAACTTCACGTTGTCGAGTTGGATGAGCTGGTCTTCCCGGTCGCTCGGGCCGGTCAAAAACTCTTCAAAATCGGTTACACCGTTGACCGCAACACCGGTAAGACCCGTTGCGAAGCCAGCCGGTCCAACGAGGTTGCCGTCCTGGTCCGGGTCAAAGTCAAAGACCAGCGGGGTGCCCGGAATAAGCGGCGTGTCGCCACCATTGGCCGCATCGCGCGAAAACGGGTCGATCGCGTTGACGAGCCCATCATTGTCCACATCATCATTGGGTCCAGCGTTTTCTTCCGTCGGCCTGAATGCCGTGATCTGGCTTGAGAACAGCTCCGCCACGAAGATCGTGCCGTCGGGCAAAATCGTGACATCGAGAGGTCCTGCCAATCCGGTTTCAAGGGCGACGATGCCGTCCTGCTCAACGAGGATGTCATCCGCCGTTCCAAGCACGCCATCGGCACCAGCCGCGAACAGCGGGTCGATGTCCGTCCCATCCTCGTTGACATTGATAAACTGGAGGTTGCCGTTGAACGAGACGGCGACAAGGCCACCCTGCAAAGCTCCGCCGAACGCGTCACTGGTGAATTCATCAATGCCGTTCGTTGATGCGCCAAGACGCCCGATCTGCGGCGAAAGGTTGCTGCCTGGGCCACCGCGCGGGATGCCGGTGCCACTTTCCAGAAGGCGCGCGTCGCGTTCTTCCGGCGTCAGATCGTCGAGATTGATGCCGACACCTGCAGCAAAGCGGGATGGATCGATGATGAAGCCGTCTTCGATCAGAACACCGTCCGGCACGCGGTCTGCAAGATTGGGCACGAAGTTCACAACCACGTTGACGTCTGGCTGGCCCTCGTCGTCAAACACGGTGTGAGACTGGTCCTGGTTTGCCCGTGTCGGGTTGGCGTGCCCGAAGAACCCGCCCTCAACAATGTTGAAAATTGGCTCCGGGTCGCCGTCGCTGCCTTCCACGGGGGTGTTGATTGGCTCACCGTTTTCATCGAACAGAGGCATGCCGCCAATGTTCTGGTTCGAGCCGTTGTCGACAGTGAAAATGTTGCCGTTCTCGGTTTGAACGAGATCGAAGCCGTTGCGGATGCCGTCGGCGAAAATGCGGATCGGCGCATCGGCTGGCAGAATAGCCTGGTTCAAGCCGTCATTCCCACCGAACGGGTTCAGAATGTCATTCCCGCCTGCGTCTTCCAGACCGGCGATGAAACCAGCAGCAACGGCCGCGTCAATTTCTTCCGGTGTCAGGGTTGTGCCGAGGCGCAACTGGTCGAGCCCGAGCACATCGATGACTTCCTGCGTGACCACGTCGCCATTGAGACGGTTTGGATCATCCAGTGTCGGCAGGTCATAAACGAAGGAGCGCGGTGTGCCACCGACGCCCGCATCGGCGTCAACCAGAATGGGGCGCGATTCAATATCAACGAGGTCGATTTCGAGGATGGCTGCGGACAGCGCGAATTCAGCGGTGTTGGCGAACAGGCCGCTCGGCGCGCCTTCGTTGGTGTTGCCACCAACCTGCAGAAGAAGTTTTGTGCCGTCCTCTGAAAGGATAAGGCCGTTCACCGAGTGGTTTTCTTCCGACCGGGGAAGACCACGGACGATGTCGACGGCTTCCCAGTCGCCATTTTCATCGCGTGTCACCCGCGTGATCACGCCGGAGTTCGTGTCGAGGTTGAGGTCAACCTCTTCGGAAACGCGCGGATCGCTTGAGGAGATATAAAGAACCGGATTTTCGGCGGTGCCCGCAACGACAAGACCCGTGACCTGACGATTTGTGCTTTCGTTTGAAATCGCACCGTCATCATTGTGGTTCTGGATGGAGCGTACGACCTCCAGGCCATCTGGCAGGGTCAACAGCTCATGGTCGGTTGCGACGATCTGACCGTCCTGGATTTCCACCGTGAACGCGTTGATCTGGCCGTTCAGTTCGCTCACATAGAGGCGTCCGTCGGGGCCGAACTGCAGCGATGTCGGCGCATCAATGATGCTCTCGCCGTTTACAACACCGTCGAAAGAACCGAGGTTTTCGAAGTTAAATTCCATAGTCTTTACACCGATCCGTTTTCGTTTCGCCCCTGGGATTCAAGTCGCCTAAACGCCTATCGCCCACCAAGAATGCTCACAGGCTCAAACGGCCGATCAGCGTTCAACAGGCACAGAATTAACAAAACAATTGCGTAAGGTGAGTGCCACATCTTCCGAAATTGGTTTTACTAATGATTTACAAAACACATAATCTAGAAGCAGCATTTTTGCATCTCGGATTCCAGTGGAATTGATGTTTGGATTAATAAAATTCCTTAACATGCCATTAACAATAAATGTCGAAGACTTAATTTTCCAAATGTATTCAGTCAACTCCAGCAATCGGCCAAGTTCTGATTCGATTAAGGTTAAGATTCGCGATGGAATTGCTGAAATTTTCTTACGCAGCGTTGATAACACGCGAGTGACGTCATAAGTTAACTTATGCATCTTTTTTCTGCTATCACATCGCCATGTTCGTACCCTTTTTTCTCCATCTTCGCGAAGCAAAGGTACCCTGCTCTGTTAGGGAATTCTTAACGTTTTTGCAAGCACTCGAAACCGGCCTCGTCGACTATGACGTTGAGGGTTTTTACTACCTCGCGCGCACAGCACTCGCGAAAGACGAACGTTATTTCGATCGCTTCGATGTTGTTTTCTCAGAGTTTTTCAAAGGCGTTGACGCGGTGGCAGCGGTAAGCGAAGGCGTAGAGCAGCGGGAAATCCCCGATGAGTGGCTTCGTCGCATGGCTGAAAAACACCTCAGTGAAGACGAAATGCAACAAATTGAGGCGCTTGGCGGATTTGAGAAGCTTATGGAGACCCTCAAAGAGCGCTTGAGGGAACAGGAAGGCCGCCATCAAGGTGGGAACAAATGGATTGGAACGGCGGGCACATCGCCCTTCGGCGCTTACGGTTACAACCCGGAGGGCGTGCGGATCGGTCAGAAAGAATCGCGTCACCGCAAGGCCGTTAAAGTCTGGGATAAACGAGACTTCAGAAATCTGGACGACAGTCGTGAACTTGGAACCCGCAACATCAAGGTTGCCCTGAAGCGCCTGCGCCGTTGGGTGCGCGACGGAGCGCAGGAAGAGTTCGATCTTCCAGGCACCATCAGGTCCACCGCCGAGCACGGCTATATCGACGTGAAAACGCGTCCCGAACGACGCAATGCCGTGAAGCTTCTTCTTTTCATGGATGTGGGCGGCTCCATGGATGATCACATCAAAACCGCAGAGGATCTCTTTTCAGCGGCCAAGGCCGAGTTCAAAAATCTCGACTATTTCTACTTTCACAATTGCCTTTACGAAGGTGTGTGGAAAGACAATCAACGGCGCTGGCGCGAGCAGACCGCGACCTTCGATGTGTTGCGCACGTATGGGTCTGATTACAAGGTCGTCTTTGTCGGCGATGCATCGATGTCGCCTTATGAGATCGTCATGGCCGGTGGCGGGGTCGAGCACTGGAACGCTGAGTCCGGCGAGGTTTGGCTGCGCCGCGTGACGGACCAGTTTTCCAACTGCGTGTGGCTGAACCCGGTGAAGCAGGATTATTGGCCCTACACCCAGTCGATTGGGATGATCCGGCAGATTTTCGAAGACCGCATGTTTCCGCTCACCCTGGGCGGCCTTGATGGGGCGATGAAGTGTTTGTCGCGGTGACGGATCAACACTTGCAGTCCTTCGTTGTTCGAGGTTGAAAAACGGTCTAGGGTCTCACCATGATCGCACTCCCCGCCCTCGCGTTTCGCACTCTTCTTCTCGCGCTTTATGTCGCGGCGACGGTGGCCGCGTCGAGTACCCATGCGACCCATCATGCGGCAAGCTTTGACGCAGAGACGCTGACGCCCGCTGAAAAAGCGGCTTACATGCTGCCGGATGGCTCACTTCCCGTCTTCTGCGCGCCTGGTTCGCGGGGCGATGGGGCTGATGCGCTTGTGGCACTTCACTGCCAGGGGTGCGTTTTATGCGCAGCAGCCGATGGTCCGGCACCGCTTTCGGGTTTCATCCTGCATGTCGTCTTGAGCGAATATCCTGCGACGCTGACTCGCGGCTTTGCGATGAACAGCGCGCCGGTCGGGCCGGTTAAAACGCGGGCTCCGCCGTCCGTCTGACCCGACATCATTATCCCACAGTCTAAAATCTCGCGCGACGATGAGCATGCATACATGTCACTCGCGCCCTTTGAGTTAAGGAAAACCTCATGAAACTGTTTCGTGTATCCGCATCGGCCCTGTTGATGGCCGCGACCGTTGCCTTTACAGCCCAGGCCGGGGGTAACCATGGCGACCACACTCATGGTCATAGTCATGGCGAGCATTATCACGGCGCCAAGAAAGAAATCTCCCACGACGCCATTCACAGCGGTGTATCGGACGATGGCACAATCCATATCCACGACGCCTGGACGCGGGCGACTGTGAAAACCGCGCGGGTCGGCGGCGGATATCTCGCCATTGTGAACACGGGCGACGCACCGGACCGGCTCGTTTCCGTTTCCACAGATGCGGCGAACCGTTCGGAAATTCACGAGATGAAGCTCGTTGACAACGTCATGCGGATGCGCCCGCTCAACGCTGGGCTCGAAATTCCACCGGGCGGTGAAATCGTTTTGAAGCCGGGGGCTGAGCATGTGATGTTCATGGGCCTGACCGAGCAATTGCAAGAGGGCAAGACCGTGACGGCGACGCTGACTTTTGAGAAGGCGGGAGCAATCGAAGTCGTGTTCGATATCGCGGGTCTTGCTGCAAAAGGGCCAGACGGAGATCATTCAGGGCATGACCACTCGGGCCATGACCACGGCGATCACTCAGGCCACGGGGACCATTCAAGCCACTCGCACAGCGGTGGCTAGATGACACCCGGTCGGGCGCGTCTCATGCGCCCGGCCCGGCGTTCTTTAAGACGCCCTTTTCGTTCCTGTCGAATAGGTATCGACAAGCCGCGTGCGCTCGCGTATAAGCGCGCAAAAAATTTCATCGAGAAACTGAACGACGCAATCGCCCCGGGATGGAACAGGTCCGGCCCGCAGGACAGTCTGACGGGGAAGGCGCTCTGGTGGTTCATCAATCAAGAAGGCAGAACAGATGAATATGATTCAAGAGCTTGAAAAAGAGCAGGCCGACGCGATTGCTGCCAAACGCCAGCTTCCTGAGTTTAAAACGGGCGACACGGTTCGCGTGAATGTCCGCGTGACAGAAGGAACCCGTACCCGTGTCCAGGCCTATGAGGGCGTTTGCATTGCGCGCCAGGGTGGCGGCATGGGCGAAAGCTTCACCGTTCGCAAGATTTCCTATGGCGAGGGTGTTGAGCGGGTGTTTCCGGTCAACTCACCGATGATCGAAAGTGTCGATGTCGTGCGCCGTGGTAAAGTGCGCCGCGCCAAGCTTTACTATCTGCGTGACCGCCGTGGTAAGTCCGCGCGGATTGCAGAAGCCACCGATGTGCGCACCCGCCGCATTCAGGACGGAGAGCGCAAAGCCGCTGCCGATGCCAAAGCCGCGAAGGAAGCTGAAAAAGCGGCTGCGAAGGCGGCCGCCGAGGCAGAGGCTGCTGAAGCGGCATCCGCCGAGGAATAGGCCCTCACCAGACTATTCAAACAAAAAAGCCGCGGTCTAACGACTGCGGCTTTTTTGTTGTGTTCGTCCGGAGACGTAAAAACGATTTAGAACTTGTACTTCAAGTTGAATTTCACGATGTGACCGTCGAAATCTGCTTCGGGCGCTGCGGCACCGAGATCGAATGTCTGATCCTGAAGGTCGACATAGTTGTATTCGATACCGGAAATCAGCTTGTCGCTGATCGCATATTCGGCACCCGCACCGACTGTAAAGCCGTTATGGAAGTTGTCATCTGATACAACGCCCGTATCGACACTTGCGCGACCGAACGCGTACCCGCCTTCCAGGTGGGTCAAGATGCGATCAACCGGTGTGAAGCCCGCGCGTGCGGTGATCGTGCCCAGGAAATCAAGCTCAGCTTCGACGCCGAGGTCCGATGCATCGAGCGATGTGTAGTTCAGGTCGCCCTCGACGCCGAACACAAACCGCTCAATTTGATAATTGTAACCAACCACGCCGCCACCGACGAAGCCAAAGGCGTCGTCAAGGTTCAAGCCAGCTGTGTTGTCAAATTCTCCCGAAAATCCAAAACCCGCATTCGCACCGATATAGACACCACTCCAGTCGTAATCGGTCGCTTGAATGGGTTCAGGTGCCGGCTCAAAAGCTGGCTCTTCCAGAGGACCACCAGCCAAAGCGGCGGTCGCCAATACGCTCGTTGCTGCCCCGGCAATGAGAAATACTCGTAATACATTTGCCATTTCGTCAACTCCGTTTGCCCGCCTGATATAACCCACTCGCATGAAGCACAAAGTCCGGCGGCTCTTTGACAGCCCTCATGTGGTGATGCATTGCGGCCTGTTCTAGGTTTAAAAGCGGCTTTTTCGAGAAAAGGACTTCAATGCCCATCAACTGTTTGAGAAAACTCGTAAAAATCGGTGAAGTTTTATCTTAAAATACCGCCGTCCAAGCTGCTCTACAAGCGAACGCCGCGAACATGCTTAATCAGAACGTTCCGGATTTGTTCAAAGGCGACCGATTTTCTTCACACGGGGTTTAATCGGCGAAGCCGACCTTGCGCGGCAGGTTGTCCGTGGTCTCGAACCACGCCAAGCGTTCCTCATGGTGGACATGCATCTCGGCCTCGAAGGCCTCGGGGTCGTCGAGGCTCGCGGCATAAAGGTGGATCTCGCCCGGATAATGCTCGGCGAGAAACGCCATTTGCGATCCGCACTTCCCACAGAACAAACGCTCGACACCCGGCGAAGAGCGGAAGACTTTCGGGGCCTCCCCAGTCCACCGGAACGTCTGAAGCGGGACGCCCAGGAACGATGTCATCGGCGACGAGGTCGCCCTGCGACAGCTTTCGCAGTGGCAATGGCACGTCCAGTTCAAAGGCCCCTCGAATGCGAAGCGAACGGCGCCGCAAAGGCATCGGCCCGTCGTTTGTCCCTCATTCATACATGTCATGGGATGCGACCTCATCGTAACCGCTTTTTCCGTCATCAGTCTTGACGGTGTGTGCGCCAGTGAACCATAACGGCGGGCACATGAAAACAGACGGGTTTTTGGGGTGCGCCTCAGCTCTAAGACCCGATACGATGCCAAGCTACGACGAACACGCGAAGGTGGTGCCATGTCAGCCGCAAAAACACTTTATGATAAAATCTGGGATGATCATCTGGTCCACGAGCAGGAAGACGGCACCTGCCTTATTTATATTGATCGCCATCTCGTCCATGAAGTGACCAGTCCTCAGGCCTTCGAAGGCCTGCGAATGACGAACCGCAAAGTGCGCGCGCCCGAAAAGACACTCGCCGTGGTCGACCACAACGTGCCGACGACAGACCGCTCTTTGCCAAACCCGGACCCGCAGTCCGCCATTCAGATCGCGGCGCTCGCGAAGAACGCGGCCGATTTCGGCGTTGAATATTACGGTGAGTTCGACAAGCGCCAGGGCGTTGTTCACATCATCGGCCCGGAACAGGGCTTCACGCTGCCCGGTATGACGATTGTCTGCGGCGATAGCCACACGTCTACCCACGGCGCGTTCGGCGCACTCGCCCATGGCATCGGGACATCGGAGGTCGAGCATGTGCTCGCGACCCAGACGCTGATCCAGAAAAAAGCGAAGAACATGAAGGTCGAGGTGACCGGCGCGCTGCCCGCAGGTGTCACGGCGAAAGACATCATTCTCGCGATCATTGGCGAAATCGGCACGGCCGGCGGCACCGGCTACGTGATCGAATATTGCGGCGAGGCAATCCGTGCGCTTTCCATGGAAGGCCGTATGACTGTCTGCAACATGTCGATTGAGGGCGGCGCGCGCGCGGGCCTCATCGCGCCGGATGAAAAAACGTTTGATTACGTTCAAGGCCGCCCGAAAGCGCCCACCGGCGCGGCGTGGGACATGGCCATAGCGTATTGGCAGACGCTGCATTCCGATGAAGGTGCGCATTTCGACAAGGTCGTGACGCTGGACGCAGCCAACCTGCCGCCCATCGTGTCGTGGGGCTCATCGCCTGAGGATGTCGTCTCGATCAACGGTGTTGTGCCTGATCCGGCGGCGATTGATGACGAGACCAAACGCGCGTCGAAACAGCGCGCACTTCATTATATGGGTCTCACGCCCGGCACGAAGATGACGGATATCGAGATCGACCGGGTATTCCTCGGCTCCTGCACCAATGGCCGTATCGAGGACCTGCGGGCCGCAGCCGACGTTTTGAAGGGCAAGAAGATCGCCGAGCGCGTCAGCGCCATGGTCGTGCCGGGTTCCGGTCTTGTGAAAGCGCAGGCCGAAGAAGAAGGTCTCGACAAGGTCTTCATCGAGGCAGGTTTCGAATGGCGCGAACCGGGGTGCTCCATGTGTCTCGGCATGAACCCGGATCAGCTGAAGCCGGAAGAGCGCTGCGCATCGACGTCGAACCGCAATTTCGAGGGTCGACAGGGCTTCAAGGGCCGAACGCATCTCGTCTCGCCCGCCATGGCCGCAGCGGCAGCTGTCGCCGGACGGTTCGTCGATATACGCGATCTCGGCTGACCGAACGTGGTTACGTGAGCAAAGGCGGGTGAGCGCGGCTCCCCGCCTTTGCTTTCATCACCCTGTCGTGCAGATTGCTGTTTACTCGCGACCTTCGATGATGCCACTCTTCAGCATCGAGTTTTGGGAGGAAACGATGTTGAAGACAGTCAAAATGGCTCTCGCTGCCACCGCATTTACGGTTGCGGCGTTTGGTATGGCACAGGCCGAAGGTCAAAAGGTTCTCGATAAGGTTCATTTTTTGATCCCCGGCGGCGCGGGTGGCGGCTGGGACGGCACGGCGCGGGGCACCGGTGAGGCGCTCACGAAATCCGGCATTGTGGGCAATGCGACCTTTGAGAACATGTCCGGCGGCGGCGGCGGCAAGGCGATCGCCCACATCATTGAAACCAAGGATCAGGGAACACTGATGGTGAATTCGACTCCCATCGTGATCCGGTCCCTTCAAAAGGTGTTTCCGCAGTCATTCCGCGATCTGACACCGATTGCAGGCACCATCGGCGATTATGCCGCGATGGTCGTGAACAAGGATTCGTCGATTGCCGATTTCAAAGGCCTCGTCGACGCCTATAACGCTGACCCGAAAAATGTCGCGATTGGCGGCGGGTCGGTTGCGGGCAGCATGGATCATCTGGTGGCCGCGCTCATCATGAAAAACACCGGCGCGAACCCGAACGAGGTGAAATACATCCCTTATGACGCGGGCGGAAAGGCCATGGCCGGGCTTTTATCCGGTGAGATCAAGGCGCTTTCCACCGGGTTCGGCGAAGCGATTGAACTGGCGCGTCAGGGCGAGGTGCGCATCCTGTGCGTGACGTCCACCTCGCGGCTTCCAACAGCACCGGATACGCAAACCTGCGATGAGGCGGGCTCAGCGGGCACCGATTTTGTAAACTGGCGCGGATTTTTCGCAGCGCCTGGCCTGTCGGCAGAAAAAGCTGCTGGTTATCAGGCAGCGCTTGAGAAAATGTATGGCACGCCGGAATGGGTTGCCGTCCGTGACCGCAATGGTTGGGTCGACATTTTTAACAAGGGCGATGAGTTCACCAAATTCCTCGAAGCACAAGAGGAACAAATCGGTGGTCTCATGAAGGAACTCGGCTTCCTTTAAAACCGGGATAGGCAAGGCGGCCCGGCCTCCGGGTCGCCACAACATTTTGACCATTAGGCGGGGACTTTGATGGTGTTGTCGAAAGATCGGATTGGTGGGCTTTTGCTGCTCGCTTTTTGTGTGATCTACGCTTTTTTGAGCCAAAACATCCGCCTTCTCCCTTTTCAGGAAAATGTTGCCTTTCACGCGCGGACCATGCCGGAGGTCCTGTCAGTCCTCGGCATTGGGCTTTCGGTCCTCGTGATCGCTTTTCCGGGTTCGAAAGACCGCCTTGATCTCACGGGATTTGATCTCATCAAATGCGCGATTTTTCTCGCCTTGATGTCTCTTTACGGTCTCACCGTTCGCCCGCTCGGCTTCATTCTGTCCACGTCGCTCTTTTTGATGATGGGCTTCTGGCTTCTCGGTGAGCGGCGTCCGCTCCCGCTCATTCTGGCGTCCGTTCCTCTCGTCATCGCGTTCTGGGTGCTGATGACACAAGGTCTCGATGTCTTCATCGATCCCATGCCCTCGTTCCTGAAAGGTTGATTTATGATCGACGGAATCCTGATCGGGCTTGGAACCGCTCTCTCCTTGCAAAATCTGATGTTCGTTATGATCGGCTGTCTGGTCGGCACATTTATCGGCATGTTGCCGGGTCTCGGGCCGATGTCGGCGATCGCGCTGATGATCCCGATTGCAGCAAGCCTTGAACCATCAGCCGGTATCATCCTCATGGCGGCGGTCTATTACGGCGCGATCTTTGGCGGCTCCACATCATCGATTTTGATCAACGCACCGGGTGTTGCGAGCACAGTCGCGACCTCCTTCGACGGGTATCCTATGGCGAAGAACGGCATGGCGGGCAAAGCGCTTGCGATTGCCGCCTACTCATCCTTTTCAGGCGGCGTCATTGCGGCGCTCTTTCTTTTGATTGCCGCGCCGTTTCTGGCGAGCGTTTCCTTGAGCTTCCAATCGACCGATTATTTCGCGCTCATGGTGCTCGGTCTCGTGGCCGTCGCTGCGTTCGCCGGGAAAGGCGACATGCTGAAGGCGCTTTTGATGACCGTCGTCGGTTTGATGCTCTCAACGGTTGGCACGGACCAAACGCAAGGCATCCCGCGTTTCACGCTTGGCATCATCGATCTCATAGACGGCATTTCATTCCTGCTTCTCGTCATGGCGACCTTTGCGCTTTCCGAGGCGTTGATGGCGATCATGAAGCCGAAGGACGACGCCGACCGCCTTAAGGAAAAGAAGGCCTCGGAAAACCTCGGCTCCATGGCCGTCTCAGGCGATGAGGTGAAGGAGATGACGCCCGTCATCGCACGATCATCGCTTTTGGGCTTTCTGATTGGCGTATTGCCCGGCGCGGGCGCGACTATCGCGAGCTTCCTCGCCTATGGCACGGAACAGCGCCTTGCGGGACCCGAGAAAGGCAAGGAGTTTGGCAAGGGCTCCGTGCGCGGGCTCTCGGCACCTGAAACGGCGAACAACGCAGCGGCAACAGGTTCATTTGTTCCGCTGCTGACACTCGGCATTCCGGGTTCGGGGACGACGGCCATCATGCTTGGTGCACTCATTGGCTATGGCATTCAGCCCGGCCCACGCCTTTATCTCGACCAGCCGGAGGTCTTCTGGTCGGTGATTGTCTCCATGTGGATTGGCAATATCGTGCTTTTGATCCTGAACCTGCCGCTGATCCCTTACATCGCCCGCGTGCTCGCGATCCCGTCGCGCTTTCTCCTGCCGTTCATCCTGTTCTTCTCCCTGATCGGCGTCTATTTCGTCAGCTTCAACACGTTCGACATCCAACTCATGGTCATCTTCGCAGTCGCGGCGGTCGTTCTGCGGTTGCTCGATTTTCCGATGGCACCGATGATTCTCGGCTTCATCCTCGGAGGCATGATGGAAGAGAACCTGCGGCGCGCGCTTCTCATCAACAATGACAGCTGGTCGTTCCTGTGGGAGCGCCCGCTGACGCTGGGCATCCTGATCCTGGCGGGCTTCTGCCTCGTGGCGCCCTTCCTCACCAGCCAACTGCGCAAGATGAAGGACCGGGCCTACGCGAAGACCGATTCCATGGGCGATTGATGTGTTTGATCCCGCCCCCCGAAAGCCGTCCGCCGCGCACGCCTCATGTGTCTCCCCATGACAGCCCCGCTCCACGGCATCCGCGTCCTTGATCTGACAAATGTGCTGGCAGGTCCGTTTTGCTGCCATCAGCTGGCGCATATGGGCGCAGAGGTCATCAAGGTAGAAGCCGTTGGCCGGGGCGATCTGGCCCGGCAACTCGGCGCTGACCCTGATCTGTCCACCCGCAACATGG
>JBCBTO010000023.1:0-13939 GCA_039818625.1 Pseudomonadota bacterium | reverse complement strand
GGTCAAAGCTAATAGTCACGGATGACCTCTCTGTTCGCTCGCAGTCACCCGACCACCCCAAGATAAGAACAGGCTGCTACCATGCGGCACCCGGAACACCAAGCCAATGATTTCATCGTCGCACGGACCATAAACCTTAATTGTTGCAAGAGCGAACGGATGATTGACTTTGGCGTAAACATCCATATGGTCGCCACCACGTAAAAACGCGGAAATCCGCCAAAATCACAAGCAAACTGGACAGAACACTGACCGATACAAGCGAAACGACATTTTCCGAGTTGGGCCTGAGCAAAAAGGTCCTGAAAGCTGTTGACGAAGCCGGCTATACGCACCCGACGCCCATTCAGGCGCAATCGATCCCGTCAGCGCTGGAGCGCCGCGACGTTCTCGGCATCGCGCAAACCGGAACGGGCAAAACGGCATCCTTCGTGTTGCCCATGCTGACGCTTCTGGAAAAAGGTCGCGCGCGTGCCCGCATGCCGCGCACGCTCATCCTGACACCAACTAGGGAACTAGCAGCCCAGGTTGAAGAGAATTTCATCAAATACGGCAAGAACAGCAAACTCACCGTTGCTCTCCTGATCGGCGGCGTTTCCTTTGACGAGCAGTTCAAGAAGCTCGACCGGGGCGCGGACGTTTTGATCGCGACACCCGGACGACTTCTCGACCATTTCGAACGCGGCAAACTGCTTTTGACCGGCGTCGAAATCTTCGTGATCGACGAGGCTGACCGCATGCTGGACATGGGTTTCATTCCAGATATCGAACGGATATCGAAGCTCATTCCCTTCACACGCCAAACGTTGTTCTTCTCCGCCACAATGCCGAAAGAAATCCAAAGTCTCGCGGATCAATTCCTGAGCAACCCGGTGCGCGTTGAGGTTGAACGCCAGGCAACGACGGCAAGCACGGTCGAGCAAAAGCTGGTATCGGCCACCGGCGAGGCATGGGATAAACGGGCTGTTCTTCGCGATCTCATTAAAAACGCCGAAGATCTGAAAAACGCGATCATTTTCTGCAACCGCAAGCGCGACGTGTCGGAGCTTTTCCGCTCTCTTGAAAAGCATGAGTTCATGGCAGGCGCGCTGCACGGGGACATGGACCAATTCGCGCGCACGGCGATTTTGGAGAACTTTCGCTCGGGCAAGTTGCCAATTCTGGTCGCGAGTGATGTGGCCGCACGCGGGCTCGACATCCCGGAAGTGAGCCACGTCTTCAACTTTGACGTTCCAAACAACGCCGAAGATTATGTTCATCGCATAGGTCGCACAGGACGCGCGGGACGTGAAGGCAAAGCATTCACCCTCGTGTCCCAGAACGACGAGAAACTGCTGGCTGCGATCCATGATCTCATTCAACGCGAAATCAATTGGCTCGGTGATCCCGTCGACTTCGCAGCAGAGGCCGAGAAACGGCCGCGACGTCGGCCTGAACGGCGATCTGATCGACGCAAATCCAAGGCGCCCAACCAAGCCCAAGACGATGCTGATATTCAGGCAAAACCTCGCAGATCGCGGTCATCTCAGAAATCTGAGGCGGATGAGAGCAACATCACGCATCTCGATGAAAAGACTAGGGACAAAAAGCGTACACGCCGCAATGCGGACAAAGACACGGATAAACCTGTGATCGGTCTTGGCGACCACGTCCCGGACTTCCTGCTTCGCCCCATCCGCAGCCGCAAATCGGCATAGGCAGCAGCAGAGACGCCTTTCAGTAACGCGTTATAATAACGAAGTTTTTAACTTAACTTAACGTTAAGTGAGAGCGAGTAGAGTGACGGTGTAGGAACGACAGCCGAAACCTGATCCATGAAAGCCGTAAAAGAATTTGAACGCACGGTCGTTTTCGCGGATGGTGCAGTATCGCACATAAAGCGAAACAAGGTCCCTGCCTATCCGCAGACTTATGAGGTCTGGTATTCCTATGAAAGTGGCATCAATAAAGAATTGAGCGCCGCTGTAGACGACATTTTCGAAAAGTATGGACGCGTCTCGCCCGTCCAGGTTCAGCACCTTTACAACACTTACCTGTCGAACAACCCTCTCGGGGATAAAATCGAACAGATGGGTACGGAAATCTCCAACGAAGTCGATGATGTGATCAGCATCGTCAGCAAAGGCGGAGAATTAGCAAAAGGCTTTGACGTCAGCCTGAAACAAGCTCTGGACGACCTGCACGAAAATCTCAATCAGACTGAGTTGCAAAAAATCATCAAGCGCATGTCGCTGGAAACCGGTGCAGTCGTTCAAAAAAACGAGTTGCTGGAAGAACAGCTCAAAGGCGCGCATGCGAAGATGCTTGAGTTGCAAAAGCGGATCGACGAAGTGCGCGAAGAGACGATCATGGATCAGCTCACCATGATTGGCAATCGGAAGCATTTTGACCGCAGCCTGGAACGCGCGATTGCCCAACACAAGCACGCTGACCAGCCGATGAGTTTGATTCTCGCAGACATTGATCGATTTAAGAGCTTCAACGACAACTGGGGCCATCAAACAGGCGATCAGGTTTTACGCCTCGTTGCCCATGCTATCAAAAGCAATGTGAAAACAAACGACATTCCGTGCCGGTATGGTGGCGAAGAATTCGCAGTGATCTTGCCCGAGACAACACTTGAACAGGCGCTCAATGTTGGCGAGCGCATCCGCAAAGCCGTTGCAAAGCGCGATGTCGTCAAGCGCTCGACAGGCGAGAACCTTGGAAAAATCACTATTTCAGCCGGTGTTGCGACCTTGCGCCCGGAAGACACGGAAGCGTCTCTCGTAAGACGCGCGGATGAATGCCTCTACGCCGGAAAAAATGCCGGTCGTAACCGTGTTATCTCTGAAAATCTGATGCCAACGCGGGAAGTCGCTTAGCGCTGCATGTTTTTGGGAAGTTCTGCTGGTGTCAAAGAGACAGATTCGCCACAACCACATGCTGACGTTTGGTTGGGGTTATTAAACACAAAGCCGGTCCTGAACTTGGTCATCTCGAAGTCGACTTGAGTCCCGAGCAGAAAAAGAATGGCTTTGGAATCGATATAGACCTTACCCTCATCGAAGGCCACGACATCGTCACCTGTCTCACCGCCATTGGTGAGGTCAACAGTGTATTCCATACCCGCACAGCCACCGTTCTTGACGCCAATGCGGATACCGTCGGCATCTGATGCATTCTCCATAAGTTCAGAGAGGCGACTGCGAGCGGCAGGCGTCGCTGTGATAAGCTCCATTCCCATTCCACCGAACATCATAAAGTCTCCAAACTCAGTACCAGTTCAGCGCCACTTGCGCCTCTTCGGACATCCGACTGATATCCCAGGGCGGGTCGAATACCATATTGACATTAACAAGCCCGACACCATCCACGGACGCAACAGCGTTTTCAACCCAAATCGGCATTTCACCCGCGACCGGGCAGCCAGGGGCCGTCAACGTCATGTCCACTTCGATATCCCGGTCGTCCGAGATATCAACGCGGTAGATCAAACCCAGTTCATAGATATCGACCGGAATTTCAGGATCGTAGACGGTTTTAAGCGCGGCGATGATGTCCGTCGTCAGTCGCTCAAGCTCTTCCTTGGGAATAGCGGACGTTTCAGCAGCATCTGTTGCCGCCGCGGTCGCCTCGACCTCATCCGCTGCTTTCACCTCACCATCCATCGTCAAATCCATCTAACCGAAGAAATCCTGGGCCTTTTTAAGTGCATCGGCGAGCGCGTCGACCTCTGCACGGGTATTATACATACCAAAAGACGCTCTACATGTGGAGGTGACGCCAAATCTTTGCAAGAGCGGTTGCGCACAATGGGTGCCAGCCCTTACCGCTATCCCGGCGCGATCGATCACCATCGACACATCATGGGCGTGAATGCCTTCAAGTTCGAACGACACAATCGCCCCTTTGTCCGGCGCGTTCCCGAAAATCTTGACGCTGTTCATTTCGGACAAACGTCCTTGGGCATAGGTCGCAAGATCGGCTTCATAAGCAGCGATCTTATCGCGCCCAATATTTTCCATGTAATCGAGCGCGGCACCGAGGCCAATCGCCTGGGCAATCGGCGGCGTTCCGGCTTCAAAACGATGCGGCGGGTGGTTGTAAGTGACGCCGTCTTCGGTGACATCCTCAATCATTTCACCGCCACCCATATAAGGCGGCATGTCTTTCAGCAGCTCCATCTTGCCGTAAAGAACACCAATACCCGACGGGCCATAGACCTTATGGCCGGTAAAACAGTAAAAGTCCGCGTCGAGATCCTGCACATCCACGGGCATGTGAACCGCCCCTTGGCTGCCGTCGACCATGACCGGCACGCCTTTGGAGTGGGCAAACGCACACACCTCTTTGATCGGCACGACAGTCCCGAGCACATTCGACATATGCGTGATAGCAACCATCTTCGTGCGCTCGGTAAAGAGCGCCTCGAACTCGTCCATCAGGAAGTTGCCATCTTCACCAACAGGCGCCCATTTGATCACGGCACCCTTGTGCTCGCGCAGATAATGCCAAGGCACAATGTTGGAATGGTGCTCCATGATGGAAAGGATGATTTCATCTCCCTCCCCGATATTGGCTCCACCGTAGGAGTGGGCGACGAGATTAATCGCCTCGGTCGAAGAACGGGTGAAGATGATTTCATCCGTCGTCGGCGCATTCAAAAACGCCCGCACCTTTTCCCGCGCCGCCTCATAGGCATCGGTCGTCGCGTTTGACAGATAATGGAGGCCCCTGTGAACGTTGGAATACTCGTTCCCATAGGTATGGGTTAGGGAATCAATAACGGCCTGCGGCTTTTGGGCCGACGCGCCATTGTCGAGATAGACGAGCGGCTTTCCATAGACCTCGCGCGCCAGGATCGGAAAATCCGCACGAATCGCGTCCACGTCATATCCGTTTTTAGCCATTTTTATCGAGCCATGCATCAATCACACCCACGATTGCCTGTTCGAGTGGTTCATTATCGAGGTCTTCGACGATTTCATCGACAAAACCCTTGATGAGAAGCGCTCTCGCATCCCGTTCCGGGATCCCGCGCGACATCAGATAAAACATGTAGCTCGGCTCAATGTCGGTGAACGTCGCACCGTGCCCGCACGCCACATCGTCGGCGAAGATTTCAAGCTCAGGCTTTGTGGAAAAATCACCATCGTCCGTCAGAAGCAGCGTATTGCACGCCATCTTCGCATCAGTCTTTTGGGCTACTTGAGCGACACGGATTTTACCCTGGAAAACACCTTTGCCCTTGCCAGTCACCACATTGCGGATGATCTCTTCCGATTCCGTGTTCGGCACCGCGTGGTGAAGGTCCATTGTGACATCGATGTGCTGGTCGTCACCGATGAGGTTCACGCCGCGAAGCTGAAAGTCGGCACCCTCGCCTGCGACCTTGATGTTCACCTCCTGACGCACCAGACCACCGCCTGCGTTGAGCACAAACAGCGTGAGCTTGGCATCAGCACCGAGTGAAATGTTGATCTGGCCAAGGTGGGTGGAGGCAAGGTCTTTCTGCTGCGTGATGACATAGGTCACATCAGCATTGTCGCCGATCTCAAGATCGGTCACCGCCGTCGCAAATCCATCCTCGCCCAATTGCCGCTCCACAACGGTCGCAGACGCGCCGTCCTTAAACGTGATCGAGTGGCTGAGATGGTTTGCGCCATTCGAAACGTTGGCTTGCAACTCCATAATATCGGAAACGGAACCGCCGATCATCGCGAGTGCGCCCTTTGTGGCAAACGCGCTGTTTAATTTGCCGATCGCATCATCACTGGCAACCTCGCCCCGCGCCACATCGCGGTCAACCAGCGCCAGATCAACGGAGCCTTCTACGAGCGGGGCCGCATCGGACGACGCCTCAACAATGTGGGCCGGGACGCTTTTGAGCGCTGTGCGCAGATCGGTATAGTGCCACGCCTCAATTCGACGGGTTGGAAGGCCCCCCGTCTTGAGTGACGCAATGGCCGCATCGCGGTCGGCAGACTTTGCACCAGATGCGTCATAGGCCTCGAAAAGCGCCTCTTCGGCCGCTGTGTGTTTAATCATCGGAATGACAGTCATGAAAACACCCCTTATGCCGCCTGATCGATGATGTCAGCGTAGCCATTCGCTTCCAGCTCAAGCGCGAGAGACTTGTCGCCCGACTTGATGATCTGCCCCTTGTAAAGAACGTGCACGGTATCGGGCACGATATGCTCAAGCAGTCGCTGGTAATGCGTGATAACGAGGAAGCCGCGGTTCTCCGCGCGCAATTCGTTGACGCCATCGGAAACGATCTTTAGCGCGTCAATGTCAAGGCCGGAATCGGTCTCGTCCAGCACGCACATATGCGGGTTCAAAAGCGCCATTTGCAGAATCTCCGCGCGCTTCTTTTCGCCGCCGGAGAAGCCGACGTTGAGGGGTCGCTTGAGCATGTCCATGCTGATGGAGAGTTTACCCGCCGCTTCCTTCACAAGCTTGATGAAGTCGGGTGTCGCAAGCTCATCCTCGCCGCGCGCCTTGCGCTGGGCGTTCATCGCCGTTTTGAGGAAGGTCATGGTCGGAACGCCGGGGATTTCCACCGGATACTGAAAGGCGAGAAAGAGACCGGATGCGGCGCGCTCCGCAGGGTCCATTTCCAGGATGTTTTCGCCATTGAAGAGGATTTCACCCTCAGTCACCTCGTAGTCTTCGCGGCCTGCCAGAATGTAAGACAGCGTCGACTTTCCCGAGCCGTTCGGCCCCATGATCGCCGCCACTTCGCCGGGCTTCACACTGAGGCTCAGACCCCGGATGATCTCCGTCCCATCTTCTTCAATCCGGGCATGTAAGTTTTTGATTTCAAGCATGTTTCTGTCCTTCATCATTGCAAGGTCTGACCTCGCAATCCAGTTCTTATTCCGCTACCATGGATTGCCGGAACCAAGTCCGGTAGACGGAAACCCTCACTCAACCAAATCCAGCCGCGTCTCAATACGATCAAGCCGGGCCTTGATCGACGCGATGTCACTATGGTCATGATCTTGAAGCGTCTTTACGCCGGTCACTTCATGACGCATGGCAAGCATCTCAGCCGCGAGCGTATCCATGCGATTATCAAGACGCCCGATATCGCTCCGGATATGCCGTAACTGCTCAAGGATTAGATTTTCAACTTTCTCATTCATCAGCCAACCGATCCCTCAAGCGAGATCGAGATCAGCTTCTGCGCTTCAACCGCGAATTCCATCGGAAGTTCCTGGATCACCTCACGCACGAAGCCATTGACGATAAGCGCCGTTGCTTCTTCCTCGTCAATGCCGCGCTGCATGCAGTAAAACAGCTGATCTTCAGAAATCTTCGACGTCGTCGCCTCGTGCTCAAACTGCGCGGAGGAGTTCTTCGCCTCGATGTAAGGCACCGTATGCGCGCCGCACTGATCACCAATCAGAAGCGAGTCGCACTGCGTGAAGTTGCGCGCGTTCTCCGCTTTGCGATGGGCGTTCACCTGTCCGCGATAGGTGTTCTGGCTGTTGCCCGCCGAGATGCCTTTGGAGATGATCCGGCTCGTCGTGTTCTTGCCGAGATGCAGCATCTTCGTGCCGCTATCGACCTGCTGGCGACCGTTAGAAACGGCGATGGAGTAAAACTCACCCTGGCTGCCATCACCGCGCAAAATACAGCTTGGATATTTCCACGTGATCGCGGAGCCCGTCTCGACTTGCGTCCAGGAAATTTTGGAGTTCTTGCCACGGCAATCGCCCCGCTTGGTGACGAAATTGTAGATGCCGCCCTTGCCGTCCTTGTCGCCGGGATACCAGTTCTGGACCGTGGAATATTTGATCTCCGCGTCGTCCATGGCGACGAGTTCAACCACCGCCGCGTGGAGCTGGTTTTCATCGCGCTGCGGCGCTGTACACCCTTCGAGATAGGACACGTACCCACCATCCTCACAGATGATCAGCGTGCGCTCGAACTGGCCAGTGTTCTGTTCGTTGATGCGGAAATAAGTCGAAAGCTCCATCGGGCAGCGCACGCCTTTTGGAATGAACACGAACGAGCCGTCTGAGAACACCGCGCTGTTGAGCGTCGCGTAATAATTGTCGGTGACCGGCACCACGGAGCCGAGGTACTTTTTCACTAGCTCAGGGTGCTCGTGGACTGCCTCGGAAATCGGCATGAAAATGACGCCCGCCTTGGAAAGCTCTTCCTTGAACGTCGTCACGACAGACACGCTGTCAAAAACCGCGTCGACAGCAACGCGTCGCTCTTGCACACCGGCCAGAATTTCCTGCTCTGCGAGCGGAATGCCCAGTTTCTCATATGTTTTCAGAAGTTCCGGATCGACATCATCCAGCGTCTGCGGTCCATCGGCAGCGTTTTTCGGAGCGGCATAATAGTAGATGTCGTTGAAGTCGATCTTTGGATAATCGACGCGCGCCCAGTTCGGCTCTTTCATGGTGAGCCAGCGGCGATAAGCATCAAGCCGCCATTCTAGCATCCACTCAGGCTCGCCCTTCTTGGCTGAAATGAACCGAACGATATCTTCGCTCAGGCCCTTTGGCGCTTTTTCGCTCTCGATGTCTGTGACGAAGCCATATTTGTACTGGTCGACGTCAATTTCCTTGACCTGATCGATGGTTTCCTGAACGGCAGGCATCTTTCACTCCATCCGTTGATCCGACTTTGAAAGCGAAACACTCAGTCGCTTGTTTAGAAAATTTCTAATTTAGAATTGATATAAACTACTGCACGAAATTTGGAAGGGTGTGGGACATATTTTTTTCATGAGTTTCGCAGTCAAGTTATACATAAATACTTACTGACCTGAAACAAGAGCCATGGGGCTGAGATTGAAAGCAAAAACGTTGATGCGCCGCGCGACAAAGCATGACATCGAGAAAATCAGACGATGCGCGGAGATAGCCTACCGACCCTACATCCCCCGCATGGGCCGAAAACCTGCACCAATGGTTGCCGACTTTGAAAAGCTGATCGACGAGGGCACCCTTTCTGTCTGCGATGCTGATGGCGTGCTCGCGGGCTTCATTGTATTTTATCTCCGAAACGATCACCTTCACATTGAAAATGTTGCCGTCGACACTGCCTTGCAAGGAAAAGGCATCGGAAAAGCCCTCATCGGCTACGCAGAAAGCGAGGCGGTGAACGCGGGTATTAAAACCATCGAGCTCTACACAAATGAGAAGATGACCGAAAACCTCGCATTCTATCCAAAACTCGGTTATCGCGAGATCGACAGACGAACAGAAGATGGCTTCAAACGGGTTTACTTCCGAAAAGAACTCTAACGCAGAAGCCGTTCCGTGGCCGTCAGGAAAGCCTTGATGTCAGCTGGCGTATTCGTCCAGCCCGTCGAGACCCGGATCGCACCGTCAGAGAGTGATCGCTCGACGCCCATCGCCTCCAAAACATGGGATGCGCCGACCTTGCCGGACGAGCAGGCCGAGCCGGACGAGACGGCGATACCCGCCATGTCGTAAGCGATGAGTGCGGTCTCCGCGCGCTTTCCCGGCATCGCAAAACAGGTGGTGTTGGGAAGTCGCTCGACCGTATCGCCAAATACAACAATCTCGTTTGAGAGAGCCTTTAGGCCGCTTTCAAGCTCGGCTTGAAGGTCAGACGACACCACCTCGGCCGCGCAAGCCTCAGCGGCAATTCCGAAACCCTCAATGGCCATGACATTTTCCGTGCCTCCGCGATAGCCAAGCTCCTGCCCACCGCCTTTCAACAGGGCCGGGATTCCGATCCCAGCCGACGCGCGGACAACAGCACCAACACCCTGCGGCCCACCAATCTTGTGAGCCGAAAGCGTGATCGCGTCAGCGCCAAGATCAGTGATAGCAATCGACATCTTCCCCGCCGCTTGCACGGCGTCGCAGTGAAGAAACCCATCGCGCTCGTGAACAATTTCTGCAATTTTTGCAATCGGCTGGACCACTCCCGTCTCATTGTTCGCAAGCATTACGGAAACGAATGGGGCACCGTCCAAAGCGCTCAAACGAACGCGCAATGCCTCTAGGTCGACGATACCGTTTTCGTCAACAGCGAGCCGCTCCACCTGTTCTGGCACAAACCGCCCACCCGCCAGGACACACGGATGCTCGACAGCGGAAACGAACAAACGATCAAAGCGCCTCACCGTCGACCCGAACTGAATATCCGGCGCGAGAACCGTGTTATTCGCTTCGGTTCCACCACTTGTGAAGGTCACAGCCTTGGGGTCAGTTCCCACAAGCGCAGCCACCTGCAAGCGAGCACGCTCAATCACCTTACGCCCCTCACGCCCTTCTTGGTGCACCGACGATGGATTGAGCCCAGCACCAAGCCGCGCCAGCATCACATCCCTCACCGAAGCTCTAAGAGGAGAGGTCGCGTTATGATCTAGATAAATGCGCATGCCCGGGACTTAATGGGGTTGCGCACTCTTCGCAACAGATGCCCACAAAACCTCTCAACAAAACGCTTGCGCCGGATAATATTTCGATATATCTAGTTATATCGAATATATGAGGGCGCGATGGATATCGTCAAAGCGGCACAAGGGTTCTCAGCCATGGGCTCGGAAGCCCGCATGGAAGTCTTGCAGACGCTTGTGAAGGTCGGAGACAAAGGCCTGTCGGTCGGCGACATCCAGGCGCGCACAGACATACCGGCCTCCACCCTCGCCCATCACTTGAAATTCCTGAGTTCGGCTGACCTGATCACACAGGACAAGCAAGGCCGCACCATCATCAACCGCGCCAATTTCGACCACCTTCAAGCCCTCGGCGCTTTCATTCTCGAAGAATGCTGTTCTGAACAGGACCAAAATCATGAGTGATATTTCCAACAGCCAAAACACACCGAACACGTTTGACTTGAAGTCATGGCTCGCAACGCCGTGGACGATCACGATCCTCGCGCCGGTCGCGGTCGCACTTTTTGACAATCCGAATCTGGTGCCGGTTCTTGAATTCGCGACCAAAGCCTTCCTTGGCACTGTCCCTTATATCGCCTTTGCCGTCTTTCTGATCGCGGGCTTGAAAGCCGCTGGCGCGGAAGCGGTGATCGCAAAGGCATTCCAGGGCAAAGAATACCGCATGATCGTGCTCGCCGCCCTCTTCGGTGGTCTCGCCCCGTTCTGCTCCTGTGAGGTGATCCCATTCATCGCCGGGCTTCTGGCTCTGGGAGCCCCCCTATCCGCCGTCATGGCATTCTGGCTGGCATCACCACTCATCGATCCGCCAACGCTGCTGATCACGGCAGGCGCGCTCGGCTGGGATTTCGCGATCGGTAAGGCGCTCGCAGCCGTTGCCCTCGGACTGTTTGGCGGGCTGATGGTGAAAGCGCTCATTTCGAACGGTGCGTTTGCTGAGCCTTTGAAAGTTTACAAAAAGAGCGGCTGCGGCTGCGGACCAAACCCGTTCAACGGCAAACCTGTCTGGCAATTCTGGCATGAGGAAGCCCGCCGGACGACATTCCGCACGGAGTTCATCGAAAACGCCCTTTTCCTCGTGAAATGGCTGGCGCTCGCCTACATTCTCGAAGCGCTTCTCGTGACCTATGTGCCAGCGTCTTTGATCGCTAATCTCGTCGGTGGTGAAGGTGTAGTGCCAATTGGCATTGCGGCCCTCGTCGGCATGCCCGCTTACCTGAACTCCTATGTCGCACCGCCGCTTTTGGCAGGCCTCATCGAACAAGGCATGAGCGATGGTGCGGCGATGGCCTTCATGGTCGCAGGCGCGGTGAGCTCCATTCCGGCGATGGCCGCAGTCTGGTCCCTCGTCAAACCCGGTGTGTTCGCGACCTATCTGGCGCTCGGCGTTTCGGGCGCGGTGATATCGGGTATTTTATTCCAGCTCGCGGTTTAAAATAACACAACCCACGCATTTGATTTGAAAGGCAGCCTTCCACCTCGGTGAGAAGGCTGTTTTTCATGGGCCAATGTCGAAAAAGCTTGAAATCCGCCCGGACACCTGTGTTAAGGCCTCTCATCCCGTAAAGCTTCCCTGCAAAGGTCCGTATGCCCGAAATCATCTTCAATGGCCCCGCCGGACGCCTCGAAGGCCGTTATCAGCCGTCAAAAGAGAAAAACGCACCGCTCGCGCTGCTCCTTCATCCGCATCCCCGTTTCGGCGGCACGATGAACAATCAGATCATCTACCAGTTGTTCTATATGTATGTGGAGCGCGGCTTTGCGGCTTTGCGTTTCAACTTCCGTGGGGTTGGGCGCAGCCAGGGCGCATTTGATCATGGAACGGGCGAATTGTCGGATGCAGCCGCCGCGCTTGATTATGTCCAGACGATCCACCCCGATGCACGCGGCGTGTGGATCACCGGTTTTTCGTTCGGGGCATGGATCGGCATGCAGTTGCTCATGCGCCGCCCTGAGGTGGAAGGCTTCATTTCCATCGCCCCACCGACCAATCTCCATGACTTCTCATTTCTGGCACCGTGCCCATCCGATGGCCTGATCATCCACGGCGACCACGACAAGGTCGTGCCGATGAAAGACACGCAAGCGCTGATCGATAAGCTCAAAACGCAAAAGGGCATTGTCATCGACCACACCGTCATCCCCGGTGCCAACCATTTCTTCGAAAATCACATGGATGATCTGGTGGACAATTGCGCGAACTATGTCGATCACAAGCTCGGCCATGTGCCGCGCATTGCATCACTTGCTCCCCCGCCACCGGACGGTGAGGACATCGAAGGCCAAAGTTAGGTCGGGCTCAGCTTAGGGTTCAGCCCTAAGGCTTTCGCTCGATTGAACCGCCAGTCAGCGGCGTGGCCACACCTGTTGTACCGGGAAAAGTGATCGGAAGATCAGCCGCAACGCGCGCCGCGAGATAAGCGAAAGCGTAAGCCTCAACGAAGTCACCATCGAGGCCGAGCAAGTCCATAGGTTGAGGCTGCAAACCGCTCGCTTCCGTCAACATGCGCATCATCGTGCGATTATGCGCGCCACCACCGGTGACAAAACAGGTCTTGATGCCAAACGCCGACAGGCCCTTGGCAATCGAACGCGCTGAAAAGGCTGTAAGGCTCGCAGCGCCATCGGCAAGCGACACCCTGTCGAGGGCCTGCCAGCTGAAAGTGTCACGATCGAGCGATTTCGGCGGCTGGCGGTCGAAATAAGGATCCGCCAGCATTTCATTGACAATGATTTCGTTCACACGTCCTTCGCCGGCAATCCGTCCCCACTGATCAAACGTTTTCGACGTCCGGCTTCTGATCCAATCATCGATGAGCGCGCTGCCGGGGCCTGTGTCAAAGGCGATAAGATCGTCTCCGTCGATGATCGTAGCGTTCGCAACACCGCCGATATTGACGACGGCAACAGGACCTTCAACCGCCGCATTTGTCACAAGCACCTTGTGAAAGATCGGCACCAGCGGTGCCCCCTCGCCGCCCGCCGCCACATCGACAGTTCGAAAATCATGGACCACATCAGTTGCCAATGCATGTACCAGACGCTTGGCATCGCCAGTCTGCACCGTGACACCCTTGTCCGGCGCATGGAACAGTGTCTGCCCGTGGAACCCGACAAGATCGATGTCATCGGCTGTCAGGTCCTCAGCCTCCATCAATGCGCTTATCGCCTCGATATGGGCATTTGTGACGGCATCTTCCGCTGACCGAATGAGATCGTCGTTGCCCGCCCCATCCTGCCCAAACGACTGCGCCGCATCACGAATCGCAGCGCGCTCCGACGCATTATAGGGGCGCATATGCGTTGCACCGGGTTCGCACAGACCTTCACCATCCGTTTTCAGTAAAGCAACATCGACCCCATCCATGGATGTCCCACTCATCGTGCCGATAATCTGTTTTTCCATGGAATACCCCGTCGGTCTTAAAATCTCCCCCTAGAAATAACCGCAATTTTCAGGCCCGCATAGAGCGATCATCTCATTTCGGCAGACGTCTTTGCAAAACGGATTGAAACCGTCTAATCACCCCATGGCCGAACGGGCAAACGCGCATCCTGCGT
>JBCBTO010000022.1:0-14077 GCA_039818625.1 Pseudomonadota bacterium | reverse complement strand
CATCGGTTAACCAGTAATTTGAAAACCCACGGCACGCTTCGCAAAAAAACGAGGCATACCGTGTTTAGGCGACTTCAAAAGGACACTCGAGGCACGGTCGCAGTCCTGTTCGGGATTTTGGCGTTCCCGACCATGCTTGCGATTGGCGGAGCTGTCGATTTCACCACTCTTCTGCAACAACGCGCGCGCCTGCAGTCTGCGGCTGATGCCACCGCGCTTGCGACAGCACTCGAGCTCGGGCTTGCGAGCACCCAACCGTCACAAATCCAGGCCATCGCGGAAGAATATGCGAGCATCAATCTTGCATCGAAGGAGTCGCTATCCGGCGCACCGGTCGACGTCGCCACTGACATCAAGGCGTCAGGACGGGAAATCGAGGTCAAGCTCTCCTATGCGTGGACGCCGGTCTTTGCCAGCTTCGTGTTTGATGAAGTCAGTGAAATCTCAGCCACGGCGACGGCCGGGCTTGCCGGTAATGAGACAATTTGCGTGCTCGCCTTGTCGGATAATCCATCGCGCGGCATCAACATGTTGCGCTCCGCGCAGGTCACGGCGAACAACTGCGGCATCTTTTCAAATTCCGTGTCGCCTGAAGGCATTGTGGTGAACACGTCGTCGACGCTGAGTGGGTCGTCGATCTATTCATCCGGAGGCTTTGTCGGCGCGCTTAACAGCTTCTCTCCGCAACCCGTGACAGATGCCCCGCCCATTGCCGATCCGTTGGCCGAGCGCGCACCGCCTGTCCCAGAGGCCTGCCAGCCATCCAAGACCAACCTTTCGTTTACGAATGGCTTTCGCACCCTGGATCCTGGCACCTATTGTGGCGGTATCAACGTAGGTGGCAAGGCGACCCTCAACCTCAATCCGGGGGTTTACATCATCCGCGACGGCCCGTTGACCATCAGAGGCAATGCGACACTTCAAGGCGATCATGTCGGCTTTTATTTCACCGGTGATGACGCAGCCTTTGAGTTTGGTACGTCGACCCAAATCAACGTAACTGCACCCAGCGACGGCGTCATGGCGGGTATCCTGTTCTTCGAGGATCGCTCTGCACCCATCGGTCGGCGCTTCATAATGCGCAGCAAGGATGCTGAACGTTTTGAGGGTACGGTTTATCTTCCTCGCGGGGAGTTCTTCGTCGACAAGAAAAGCCGGGTCGGACAAAAATCGAACTGGACGGCGATCATCGTTCAGGATTTCCGCGTGGGCGAGGGGCCTAACATCGAGGTGAACTCTGATTTCGCCGCATCAGATGTTCCCGTGCCGGAGGGCATCGTGCCGAATTCCGGCCGCGTTTTGCTCCTGCAATAAGGGTGGTCTTCACCTTCTGTTTGCAAGCTGATGTTATCCTTTCCGCCTTGGGAAAGGGTGAGATGTGATCGTCGGTTCCGAACGCTCAAAATTGCGCGATACGCTTGCCGTTCGGCTCTCGGTGTCGATCGGCGGCATCATCTTCGCCGCCATCATGAGCGCGCTCGGTTTTCTCTCCTACCTCGATTTTCAAAGTGATGTTGACGCGAAGACGCAGGCTTTTCAGGCAACCGCGAAGATTTTCTCCGTGCCCATTGCGGACGAACTCGGCACGCGTGATCAGGTTGGTGTGCAACGTGTGCTGACCGGGATTGGAAAATTTCCGGGTTTCAAATTCGCAAAGGTTGTGTCCGCAGATGGAGTGGTCTTCGCCGAGGTCGGTTTCGAAGCGGTTTTACAGCGCGATAACCGGACCGCGGAGGGCGCGTCCGCGTTTTCCTTACTCGGCCACAACCAGTTGTGGGTGACGGAAGACATTCGCAAATCCGGGCAGATCATCGGAGAGCTTCATCTGTTATCCGATATTTCGGATATCCGGCAATCGTTCATCTGGACCATGGTGATCAACGCCGTGGTCGCCATCGCGATCAGCGTTGTGATCATCGCTTTGTGCGTGAGGGCGATTTCGGTGATCACGCGACCCATAGGGCGGCTTTCGTCGTTGATGGGGACCTTCTCTGAAACGGACATGGACCTGCGTCTTCGCGCGTCTGAAGATGGTCGCGGGGAGGTGCGCCAACTGGCACAGTCTTTCAATGCGATGGTCAAAACGCTTGAGAAGCGCAACCGCGCGCTTCTCGACTACCAACAGACGTTGGAGGTGAAGGTTCAAGATCGCACGCGGGAATTGCTGGTTGCCAAGCAGGAGGCGGAAGAGGCGAATGCCGCAAAGTCCGATTTTCTGGCGACGATGAGCCACGAAATCCGCACTCCCATGAACGGGATGCTGGTGATGGCCGAGCTTCTTGCGACTGCGGAATTGCCACAGAAGTATAGGCGTTATGCCGATGTGGTCATGAAATCTGGAAGCAGTCTTCTGTCGATTATCAATGATGTTCTTGATTTTTCAAAAATTGAATCCGGCAAACTGGATGTCGAGACCATTCCGGTCGCCATCCGCCCGCTCGTCGAAGACTGCATGAGCCTTTTCTGGCAACAGGCCGATCAAAAAGGCCTCGATATCGCCTGTTTTGTCGATGGCGATGTCCCGGACAGCGTGACGGGGGATCCCGTGCGTCTCAATCAGGTCCTCAGCAATCTCATCAACAATGCGATCAAATTCACAGACAGTGGCGATGTGCGCGTGATCGTTCGGGCATCCGCGTTGGAAGACGACATACCCGCCGTCACGATTTCCGTCGTTGATACGGGGATCGGCATCCCGCATGCCAAGCTCGACAAGGTTTTTGAAAGCTTCACCCAGGCCGACCAGACGACGACCCGAAAGTATGGTGGAACGGGCCTTGGCCTTCCCATTTGCAAGCGGCTTGTGGAGGCGATGAACGGGACAATTGCGGTGGAAAGCACGCCCGGTCACGGGGCCTCCTTCCATTTCACATTGCCAGCTGAGGCTATTGTGGCCCGCCCGCGTCCATCGCTGCACGCCAAAAAACGCGCTTTGGTCGCGCTGCCCGCTTCGGCGTCTTACCATGTGTTGCGTGATGGGCTGGAGTTAAGCGGTGTAGACATTCTCCACAGCATGGAGGGCTGTGAAGCCGTCGACTATGTGTTCGCACAAGGCACTGAGATTGCGGGGCTTGTTGACCAAAGCCCAGGTGCGCTGCGCGTTGCCGTCACCAATCTGGGCGATGGTGATCTCGATGATCTCATTGAACAAGGTGACGTGCATGACATGCTCGAAACGCCGTTGTCCACCTACGCCATCCTCGATCTTGTGACGCGCCTTGCAGACAATCAGCCGCGTGGCCTGTCGCTTCTGAGCGCAGAAGAGCATGTGCCGGATGCGATCTTGTCCTTTGAAAACAAGCGCATTCTTGTGGCTGATGACAACGCCGTCAATCGAGAGGTCATCGTTCAGGCTTTGCGCCGTTTCGATGTTAAACCCTTTGTCGTTGAAAACGGACTGGAGGCCCTTTCGCTTCTTGAACGAGAAACGGTCGATCTCATCTTCATGGACTGCAGTATGCCGGAAATGGACGGGTTTCAGACGACGGAAATCATCCGTAAACGCGAAAGGGACGACCGTCGCGAGCGTGTGCCGATCATCGCGCTCACAGCCCATGTGGGCGATGTTGTGTCCGATCAGTGGCAGGGAGCGGGAATGGACGGTCTTGTTACAAAGCCCTTCACCATGGAAACCTTGGCGGCCTGCCTGAAAACGTGGCTTGCAACTGAGGGTGAGCCATTGCTCGACATCGGTCTTTTGAGCGGTGACCCCGTCCCGTCTGACACGGTTTTTGACGAGGTGAGTTTGGGCAATCTGCGTGACCTTTTGGGCGATATGTTCGAGATGAGCTTTGAACGGCTTCTCGATCTTTATCGGGAACATGCGCCGCCTCTCGTGGTAAAAATCGCGCAAAGTCTCGACGAAAAAGATATGAAGCAGACGGGTGATGCCGCCCATGCGCTGAAATCCATGGCTGCGAATGTTGCTGCGGCCAGACTGGCGGCGCACTGCGATCATATCGAGCGCGCGGCGATGGATGGACAGGCGGTGGAGGCAAGGCGAGGGTTTGATGATCTTCTTGCCGAGCACAAACGTGTTCAAGACGCAATCAACCTGCGCCTTCCGCTTGGCGCAGGTGATGATGCGCTCTTACATCAAGCCAGCCGGGTGGCATAAGGAGTACGCTAGATGCCGCCGTTCGAGAGCATTCTCATTGTCGACGATGATCCGGCGCAGGGTATTTTGCTCGATGCGTATTTCCGCGGCATGGGGATCACGTCGGTTGCATCCGTAGGCGGTGCGGTTGAAGCCATCGACCGCATGGCTGTGTCGGATGTGCCCTTTGACCTCATCGTCTCTGATCTTCTTATGCCCGACATGGACGGCATTGAGTTCTTGCGCGCGCTCAAGAAGGTCGGTTTCCATGGGAAAATTGCCCTTATCTCGAGCTTGGACCAAACACTCATTGACAGCGCGAAGAAGCTTGGCGAACTGCACGGGTTTGAAGTTATTGGGACGTGCCGCAAGCCTCTGACGAAGCAGGTGCTCGATGATATTTTCAAGGCACCGCACCGGACGACCGCACAGGCTAGTGGTGGAGCGTTGCCGGATCTTTCGAGCGAAGATGTTGTGAGCGCACTCGACCGCGGTGAGCTCATCCCGTTCTATCAGCCCAAGGTCGACATTCTGACGGGGCGCATCGTCGGGGCGGAAGCGCTCACGCGGTGGGTGACGCCTGATGGTGGCGTGATTGCGCCCGGCCGTTTCATGGCTTTCATTGAGGAAGGGGGACTGGTTCGTCGTCTCACCGACTGTCTTCTGGATCGCTCCATAGCTGATATCGCCCGTTGGAAGCTGCGTGACATCGATGTGAAAGTTGCCATCAACATCACAGCCAAAGAGATTTCAGATATCGCATTGCCGGACCATGTGGGTGCTGTGTTGAAAAACGCTGGCGTTCACGCCTCAAATCTCTGTCTTGAGGTGACAGAACGCGATGTTCTGTCGTTCAACACCGTCACCCTTGAAGTGCTCTCCCGCCTCAGGCTCATGGGCGTTGATATCGCCATTGACGATTTCGGCACCGGGTATTCGAATCTGAACGCCCTTCGGGACTTTCCCTACTGTGAGTTGAAGGTCGATCAGTCTTTCGTGCGCGGCCAGAATAACGACGCATTTTCCAGGGAGACATTGCGGGCGGCTGTGACGCTCGGGCGGCATTTGAATATGCGCATTCTGGTCGAGGGTGTTGAGACTGAAGAAGAATGGAACTTCGTCAAAGGCTTCGGTGTCGATCAGGTCCAGGGCTACTACGTCGCGAAGCCGATGGCTGCCGACGATTTTGCGGCGTTTTATGAAAGCAACGGCGGTGTCTTCGGTGCCGCTTTACAGGCTGACTGATCCGTGGTGTCGCCCATGCTTTTTAGAATATAAAATCATCCGCCGTTAACGCATCGGCTTCCATGCGGTCGAGTTCGATCGCATTCTCCTCGTCACCTGCGACGCGCACCACGGCTTTCGATCGGTTCTGGGTGATCTGCAGGTCATCGAAGGTGAGATTTCGTCCGCTGAAGTCAATGACGTCCTCGCCTTGGGTGAAGTCTGTGATGCGATCATATCCGTGGTCGTGGTGATCAAAGCGGAAGACATCTGCATCGGCCTGGCCGTGGAGCACATCGTTGCCTTGTCCGCCTTCAAGAATGTCTTCGCCCCGGCCGGCGAAGATCTTGTCATTTCCGTCACCGCCGATGAGTGTGTCGTCACCTTTGACGCCAGCGAGGCGATCATTGCCTCCCAGACCATAGATTTCATTGTTGAACGCGTTGCCGTCCAGCCGGTTGTCCCCTTCATCGCCTGCGAGTGCGCCGGGTGGCGGCAAGTTGGGCGATGGTTCTACGGGGGGTGTGGCGTCCGCAGGCTGTTGTGTCTCTTCTTGCGGCGTTTCCGGTTCTTGTGAGACCGGGGCCGCTTCTTTCTGCTCATCCATTGCGGGTGGCTCGGGGGGCAGTGCCGTCGGCAGTTCTTCCGGCGCCTCGGGCATCTCACCTGTCACCTCAAGGCCGTTTTCCAACAAAGCGACGAGCGTCAAGTCGCCCACGCCTTCAAGCACAATGGCATCTTGAAAGTCGTAGCTGGTGGCTGCGCCATCGCGGTCGATCCGAATGATGTTTCCATCCGTTATCGCGATGAAATCGGAAGGGGTAAACGCCGTAGAGACTGAGCTTTCTAAGAGATTTGCGATGACGAGGCGGTCGCCGGTGCCATAGTCTTTGATGGTTGTCGTCCCGCCGTGACCGGTCTCGAAGATGATCGTGTCGTCACCACTGCCCGCTTTGATGGTATCCGTTCCCATCCCGGTGAAAATGGTGTCGTTGCCGCCCCCGCCGTTGAGGGTGTTGCGCCCCGTGCCGCCCTCAAGCCTATCATCCCCCTGGGCTGCATAAATCTTGTCGTTGCCAGCCCCGCCGATCAGCGTGTCATCGCCGGAGTATCCCTGCAGCCTGTCTGCGCCATCGAGGCCGTAAATGAGATCAGCGCCAGTCGTGCCTTCGATGATGTTGTTGTTTTCATCCCCGATGAGCGCATGGCTCGGATAACCGGGTTCTGAAGGTTCTGGATCGACTGGAGGGACAGGGGCGGGTGGTGGAACAGGGTTGGTCGGTGGAACAGGGGCGGGCGGATTTGTGTCTGGCTCCGTTGGCTCTTCTGTGCCGTCTGGTTCAGGATCCGCGTCATCTTCGGGGGCGGGCGGGACATCCATTTCACTTGGCGCGGATGTGTCGTTGTCTTCCGGGTCTGATGACGCGTCGGGCTCTGGGTTGGGCTCGGGCTCTGGGTTTGGCTCGGGCTCAGGGTCAGGAGGCGTCGTGTCCATACCATCTGTGGGCCCGACACCCTCAGGTGTTTCAGGTGTCTCGTCCGTGGGAGATTGAGGCTGGTCCTCATTTCCGTAGATCAGCGTGTCGGAATACGCGCCGAACGCGTCACCCGCCTCATAGCGCGCGCGAAACTCGACTCCGTTGGCTATAAAATCGGAGACATCGAATAAAGGGTCTCCGCGAGACGGCCGACCATCATCCGTTTCGTCGGTGGCCAGAGGTATCCAAGCGCCGTCTGCATCACGATACTCAATATGGATGGTGTCCACATTTGTCTCAAAAAACGGATCGATCTCCGGTAGGGGATTGTGGTCGAGTTCGATGACGCGCGAGTAGATTTCCTCTTGCGTGTAAAGGTGCGCTTTCTCCGGCGATGTGCCGACTTCATCGACATCCGGTCGCGGTTTTCCGTTCCAAGTTGTGTTGTAAAACGAGATCGTGCTCGACAGGTCATCGATCCACGCGAGAAGTTCGCCGGTTTCGCTCGAGAGCTCTGAATTGGCTATGATGATATCCGCACCGCTATGGGCGCGAAGGACTCTCACCGCTTCGCCGAGGGTGACGTTTTGAAGATAGATCGTCGACTTTGAATCAATGATAGCATCTGAGAAATTGCTCGCCGTCGCATCGCGAACATAGACCGGCTGATTGCCGGTTTCACTGACAATGAAATCGGTGTTTGCGTCGGTGTCGTAGCTCTCTAACGGCTCCATTTTGCCGTCAGCCATGACCCTTTGGATATAGGTGATGCCCGTCGACCGTGGGTCAAACGTGCCGTTATCTTTGCCACCAATGCGGATGGTCTGGCCGTATTTGGCGTATTCCAGTTCAAAGTTGTCAAATGTCACATCATAAATGGAAGACGCACCCAGTCCGACGAGGGCGATGCCATTCTTGCCATTGGTGATGTCAATTTCTGTGATCGTGGCCGACTGTGTGTCGGTGGCCCGTAACTGTGCGGCGTATCGTTGACCGTCAAAGCTCTGTGATGACACAGTTGTGGTGGTTTCGAAGATCACCGGAGGGCGTTCTTCGACGCGTAAAAATGTAGTGCCTGCCCCGTCGGTCTCGAAATAAATCTTCGGACTTGAAGGGGCTGATGTGACCCCTTGATCGGTCATCGCCAGTCCACTTCCGCCGCAATCACTTAAATGTGTGGTTACGCAATATAGCGTGACAAACGCTATCAGGCGGGAGAGGGGTGTCGAGTCTTATTTTGTAACGGTTCTTGTCTGCGGTATCAGCGCTACCTGTTTTGGCTTTATCTGTTTTGGCCAGGAACCCAAAGAACATCGCCATCGGCCTTTGCATTCGCAAAGCGGCTGGCGACGAAGAAAAAGTCAGACAGGCGGTTTACGTATTTCGCCGCCGCATCGCTCACCTCATAATCTCCCACCTGAGCCAGTGCGACGAGCAGCCGTTCACTGCGGCGAGCAACGGTGCGGGCAAGGTGCAGCCCCGCTGCAGCGGGTGTTCCGCCCGGAAGCACAAAGGATTTCAGGGGTTCAAGGTCAGCGTTGAGCGTATCGATCTCCTTTTCGATGCGCTCCACTTGAGCCTGAACAATGCGAAGGGGTTCATAGCCGAGATCTTCGCCCGTGTCCGGCGTTGCAAGATCGGCGCCGAGATCGAAAAGATCGTTCTGTATGCGGGCGAGCATCTGATCAAGATCGGTGAGGGCCGGGACCTTGGCCGTTTCCAGTCGTACCATGCCGACGCAGGCGTTGGTCTCGTCGATTGTGCCATAGGCCTCGATGCGCAGGTCATTCTTGGGGCGGCGTTCGCCATTTCCGAGGGCCGTTGTGCCCGCATCGCCGGTTTTTGTATAAATTTTGTTCAGGACGACCATAGTCCACCTTTCATCAGTTGCTTGCAGCGTCGACCGAGCGCATCACTTGCCAAACAAAAACAGTCCCAGCATCAAGATTGCGACCGCGATCATCTGGAACAACACACGCATCCGCATGAGTTTTTGCGAGACGTTTGGCGAGCCGCCCGTCGCAAGGTTTTTAAGGCCGAAGAACAGCACCACACCGACGCTTGCGAGCGCGGCAATTGCGATGAATTTGAAAAATACGTCCATATCATTTCCCTGAGGGGTATCTGTGAAACTGGTATATGGGGTGCTCGCCTATCGGGTAAAGCACTTAACCCCGGGCCAAGGCTTTGTCGAGAAGGGCCGTCGGCAACACCCGCTTTAAGATGTGGACGGCGTGGGTCACCAGTGTGACGGAATAGATCGGTTGTGGCCGCGCGCTTTCGCAGGCGTGGACCAGTTTCTTCAAGACCGCATCCGGTGGCAATTTGAAACGGGATGAGTTCGTGCCGGTTTTCATCCACGCAAGATATGTCTCATAATCTGCCGCATGGGCGGAGTTTTGCGTGTCGATTGTTCGCTCAATCACGGAAAGGGCGGTGTCAAGGAAGGCCGTATCGATCGGCCCCGGCTGGATGCTTGAGACGTGAATATTCCATTGCCGGTTTTCAAGGCGCATGGATGTGCATAGCGCTTCAATCGCGTGTTTGGTCGCGGCATATGGCGCACGGTACTTGCCCGAGACAATGCCGAGCACCGATGAACAGTTGATGATCCGCCCCTGTCCCTGCTTGCGCATGACCGGGATCACCTGTCGCGTCAGTTCGTGCCAGCCGAAGAAATTTGCCTCAAACTGATCGCGCATTGTTGCTGTTGTGACGTCTTCAACGGCACCCATCTGGCCGTAGGCCCCGTTGTTGAAAAGAGCCGTCAGAGTTCCGCCGGTTGTCGCAAGAACAGCGTCGAGACAGGCGTGGATGGAGCCATGGTCGCAGTAATCGAGATGATGGGCGATGAGACCTTCAGCGCTGAGCCGCTCGATGTCTTCATCGCGCCTTGCCGTCGCATGAACCTGCCAGCCACGGGCTTTCATGCCGTGGGCGCAAGCGTGGCCGATGCCGGTCGAACACCCGGTGATGAGGATTGTCTTTGATGTCATGGAGAACCCGTGTCGTCTTGCATCTGGGGTTTCGGTTTGAACAACATGTCGGAGGCGAGCGCAACAGCTGCGGTCGCAATCGCCATGCCGATGAACTGGATTGGTGTCAGGGTCTCGTTGAACAACAGATACCCTTGTATCGCTGATGAGGCGGGCACGAGATAAAAGAGCCCGGCGACCTTGGAGGCTTCCCCGAGTTGTAAGAGATACATGTAAAGGGGGAAGGAAATGCATGACAGGATCAAGGTCATCCACGCATATCCCGCAAACAATTGCGGGCTCGGTGTGAACGCGAAGCTTTCCGTCATCAAGGCGATGGGAAGGGCGACGAGGACACCACCGAGGAGTTGCAGGCCTGGCTCGGTGCGAAAATCCATCGTACCGACGAAGCGTTTTTGAAAAATCGAGCCGAGCACGATGGCCGTCACTCCAATCGCGTGGGCTGTTAGCGTCTGAGGTGTGATGCCAATGCCGTCAAATGTCAGGCGTGGCAGCACCACAAGCGTACAGCCGAAAAGGCCGATTACGAGCCCGATCCAGTGGCGCAGAAAAACCTTTTCGCCCAGCAATGGGCTTGCGAGCACTGCGGTCAGGAGCGGCTGGAGGCCGATCAAAAGCGCGCTGATGCCCGCTGGCATGCCGTTTTTCACGCCCCAGAACACACAGGATAGATAAAGACCGTGGATCAGGACGCCGGAGGCGATGATCGTGAGCGTTCGCTGCGCGGACGGCCATGGTCCGCGCGCGATGAGGCCGAAAAGCAAAAGAACGACTGCCGCGCCTGAGAACCGCAGCGTTAAGATGGATAAGGGTTCAGAATAGGGCGCAACCAGCGTGGCGGTGACGTAACCGGTAGACCACAAGAAAACGAACAGGAGGGGAAGTGCAACGCCCATGGCGGCACTTAGCGTGCCGCTGACTGCAATGGCAAACGTCTTTTTGTTGTTCTTCCATCAATTGCGTTGATGGGCACGGCGTCGTGGGAGGCGATGGAACTTGCGTTTGTCACTCCGCCGCCGGTTGAAGGGTGGCAAGCAGATGGTGAAACTTGTCACCCTGCACGCTGACATGGCCGCGTAATTCGCGGGCGGCACGCTCGCTGTCACCCTCCGCCAGGGCCGTCAGGATGGCCTCGTGTTCTGCCATCGACTGGTTCAGTCGGCCGCGTACCTGCAACTGGATCCGCCTGAAAGGCCGCAGGCGCATGTGCAAACGCTTGGCGCTTTCCTCCAGATAGGTGTTTCCCGACGCGCCGTAAATCAGGTGATGAAACCGCTCATTCTCATCATAGTAGCGTCCGACATCATTCGCCTCGATGGCCGCATGGCATTTCGCGTTGGCAGCGCCCAGGTGGCCGAGCGTTTCATCCGATATGCGCGTTGCGGCCAAGCGGCCGCAGGCGGCTTCGAGTTCCGACATGGCTTCGAACAGCATGACAAGTTCGATCGGACCTGGTTGGTGCACAAACACGCCCCGGCGCGGAACATGGCGCACCAGTCCGGACGTTTCGAGTTTTTGCAATGCCTCGCGAATGGGCGTGCGCGACACATCAAAGCGTGTCGCCAACTTAATTTCATCGAGCCGCTCACCGTCACCGAACTCGCGCATGATGATCATATCTTCAAGCGTGGCCACGATCTCATCTGTTCGCCTTTGCGGCATGTTTCCCCCGATCGATGGGTTCCGGATGCAAGCCATCCTTTCTTGTATACAAGATACTTGACAAAGAATACTCTTGCAACACATGGTGCAGAGTATCGCGGAGGAGGCGATCACAATTCCAACGGGAGGATTTTATGAAAAGGAAATTGCTTGCAGCGGTTGCTGCATTGTCCGTCTTTGCGCTTGGGTCGGCGCAGGCGGCGGAACTGCGCTTGTCACACCAATGGTCGAACAAGGACGTTCGCCACAAGGTTGCGGAAATTGTCGCCAATGAAGTGGCTGCGGCCAATGTTGATCTGGACATCAAGATTTTCGGCTCAAAGTCGCTGTTCAAGCCGCGTGAGCAGTATAAGCCGCTCAGCCGTGGCCAGCTCGATATGTCTGTTTTCCCGCTGTCTTATGCGGGCGGCCAACAGCCAGCCTTCAACCTCACCTTGATGCCGGGTCTTGTGAAAAATCATGACCACGCCGTGCGGCTGAACAACTCAGCTTTCATGGAAGAGATTGAAAAGAAGATGGCCGAAGATGACGTCATGGTGCTCGTCCATGGCTACCTCGCCGGAGGATTTGTCGGCAAGGACAAATGCATAACGTCACCTGACGATGTGAAGGGTCTGCAGACACGGGCTGCTGGCAAGGCGTTTGAACAAATGCTCGCCGGCGCTGGCGCGTCCATTGCGTCCATGGCCTCATCTGAAATCTACAACGCCATGCAGACCGGTGTTTTGACGGCGGCAAACACCTCGTCTTCGTCTTTTGTGAGCTTCCGCATCTACGAGCAGGTGAAATGCTATACGCCTGCGAGCGACGTCGCGCTTTGGTTCATGTATCAACCGCTTTTGATGAACAAATCGAAGTTTGAAAGCCTGACACCGGAACAACAGACGGCGTTGAAAGCGGCTGCGGCGAAGGCTGAAGCGTTTTATCTCGACGAGGCGAAAAAGCAGGATGCCGCTTCGCGCAAAATCTTTGAAGATGCCGGAGTTGAGATCGCTGAAATGTCAAAAGAAGACTTTGAAGCATGGCGCGCAATTGCCCAGGAAACATCCTACAAAAAGTTTGTCGACGAAGTTGAGGGCGGAAAAGAACTGCTCGACATGGCGCTTTCCGTCGAATAACGAAACACTCCCTTGTGAGAGGAGGCGGCAGAGCGATGCCGCCTCTTTTTTGCCCCCCCCTTCTTTCAAAGACCCAGGAGAGTTCGATGGCCGGTCAATCGCGTGCGCGCGAAGCGCAAACGGGTGGCAATGTCTTTTTGCGGGTTGTTGCCACCCTGTCATCACTCGCTGGCTGGTGCTCGGCGTCGATGATCGTCTGCGCAGTTGGCCTGACCTGCCAGATGATCTTCATTCGATTTGTCCTCAACGGATCGACCGTCTGGCAGACGGAAGCGGTCGTTTATCTTATGGTTGGCGCAACGCTCCTCGGCCTGCCTTATGTGCAACGCCTGAGGGGGCATGTGAATGTTGATTTGATCCCGCTTGTCTTTCGCGGCACTGCGCGGCGGGTTCTGGCGATCATCACACTGTCGGTCTCCATTGCAATCGTCGCAGTCATGCTGTGGTACGGCTATGAGTACTGGCATCTCGCGTGGTCCAAGAACTGGCGGTCGGACACCGTTTGGGGCGTTCAGCTCTGGATCCCCTATCTCGCGCTTCCGATTGGCTTCGGTCTCTTTCTCCTGCAATTGATCGCCGATCTCGTGGCCGTCATCCTAAGGGTTGATGCCCCCTTTGGCCTGGAGGAGAAGTAATGGACCCGCTCGTTCTCGGCGGCCTCGTTGCCCTTGCCACCGTCTTCGTTCTTTTCTCCGGCGTTTCCGTCGCCGTCGGACTGCTCATCGTCTCGGCCGGTTTTCTGATCGTCTTTGATGGGATGCGCTCACTCGAATTGATGCCGGAAATCTTTTTCGGCAAGCTCGACAATTTCGCGCTGTTGTCGATCCCGATGTTCATCATCATGGGGGCGTCGATCGCCTCGACGCGCGCCGGCGCTGATCTTTACGAAGCTCTGGAACGTTGGCTCACCCGTGTGCCGGGCGGGCTCGTGATTTCCAATCTCGGTGCATGTGCGCTTTTCGCCGCGATGTCCGGGTCGAGCCCCGCGACGTGTGCTGCCATCGGCAAGATGGGCATTCCCGAAATGCGCAAGCGCGGTTACCCGGATGGTGTTGCAGCCGGGTCGATCGCTGCAGGCGGCACGCTCGGCATTTTGATCCCGCCATCCGTTACCATGATCGTTTACGGCATCGCGACGGAGACTTCCATTGGGCGGCTTTTTCTCGCAGGCGTCTTTCCCGGACTGCTGCTCGTCGGGCTCTTCATGATCTGGTCGCTTTACTCGACCTGGCGTTCAGGCAACCGTGCGGTCGTCTCGAACCGGACTTACAGTTGGGGGCAGAAGCTTGAGATCCTGCCGCGTGTGCTCCCCTTCATCGTGATCATCATCGGCGTGCTTTACGCTATGTATGGCGGGGTTGCGACTCCATCTGAGACAGCGGCTGTCGGTGCGCTCATGTGTCTGATGATCGCGATGGTGCTTTATAAGCTCTGGAACCCGAAAGACCTCTGGGTGGTGCTGCGCGACTCGACCAAAGAGTCAGTGATGATCCTCTTCATCAT
>JBCBTO010000021.1:0-14255 GCA_039818625.1 Pseudomonadota bacterium | reverse complement strand
ATCCATTCCGCAATCAATGCCATTGATGCGAAGAAAGCGCGCACCGCGCTCGTGATCGGTGTCGAGAAAATGACCGAGGTTTCGACCCGTGAGGCGGGCAATCTCCTGTTACGCGCATCCTACCACAAGGAAGAGGCGGAGATCGAAGGCGGCTTTGCAGGCGTCTTCGGCCATTTGGCGCAGGCCTATTTCCAGAAATATGGCGACCAATCGGCAGCCCTTGCGAAGATTGCGGCGAAAAACCATGCAAATGGCGTCCACAACCCGTATGCGCAAATGCGCAAGGATCTGGGTTTCGAGTTCTGCAACACGGTCTCAGATAAAAACCCGCTCGTGGCGGGACCGCTCCGCCGCACCGATTGCTCGCTCATCTCGGATGGTGCCGCTGCGATGGTGCTGACCGATCTTGATCGCGCCTGGTCCGCCCCGCGGGCAATCGGATTTCGCGCGGCAAGCCATGTCAACGACTTCCTGCCCTTGTCCCGCCGCGACAAAACAGAACTTGCGGGTGCGGGCAACGCCTGGCGCTCGGCGCTCGGCGACGCCAATCTCACCCTGGATGATCTGAGCTTCGTCGAAACCCATGATTGCTTCACCATCGCGGAGCTGATGGAATATGAAGCGATGGGTCTCGCGAAGCCGGGCGAGGGGCACCGCGTCATTGACGACGGGATCACGCAAAAAGATGGAAGACTGCCGGTCAATCCTTCGGGGGGTCTCAAGGCAAAAGGTCACCCTGTCGGCTCGACAGGCGTCTCCATGCACGCGATCTCTTGCATGCAACTCATGAATGAAGCCGACGAAATGCAAATCAAAGACGCCAAACTCGCCGGCATCTTCAATATGGGCGGCTCGTCCGTCGCGAACTATGTGAGCATTTTGGAGCGCTTGCGGTAGGCGGCAGCGCCCGAACGATGTGTTGGAAGATCAGTCTTCCAACACAAACGTCACCTTGAGCGTCACGCGGTATTCCGTGATCTTACCGTTTTTGCAGACCACTTTCTGATCCTGCACCCAGGCACCGCTGACATTTTTCAGCGTCTTGTTCGCCCGTTTGATACCCACTTCCACAGCGTCATCGAATCCCTTTTTCGATGATGCGATGATCTCTGTAACGCGTGCGACTGACATGATTTCCTCCCGAACTTTCATGAATGAAGAAAGTATGCCCGCATAAGGCGAAAAGGTCCAGCGGGCTGCAACCGGCGACCGTCGAGCGCTTTTGAAGTTGTCGAAAAACCGTTTGGGTTTAAAGCGGCGAGATGTCGGTGATCACGCCCTCAAAGGCGCGCGCATCCGGATTGCTCCAATAGTGTCGACCGCCGAGCTTCCAGATTTCACCGCAGACGGTTCGCCCGCCGGAAAAGGTGCCGCAGGCTTTGTTGTCCGCGATTTCATAGCGCCCTGTGAACAACAGCCCCTGCTGCGTATAGCCGTATTTCCCGCCCGCGTGATAGTCGATCTGCGCGACCATACCGGGGATGGTGATGGATTTTCCAACGACAAGCGCCTGAATGTCCGCGGTGTTCAAGCGCTCTGCATTGCGGTCGGTCGAAACGGTCGGGTGCTGCGGGGCTGTCGCGCAAGCGCCAATAGCAACACCTGAAGTGACGAGAAGAACCGGGATCGAATTACGCATGATGACCTGTTACATGATTTGCCTTTCCATTCGCATTAAATCATCGACAGTCAGGCTGTAAGATAGTTCACTTTTTGCTGTCCAAACTTGACAGTTATGTTTGTCAGGCGCACCATCTATGTAACATTGAAAGGCGAAAAATAAAGTGATTTCAATGGGGTAGTTCTTTTGTATTGTGTCAGCTATTACCAAATCAAACGCCTTCCGGAGTCCAGGGAAAGCGAACAATTAATTTGGAGGCACCATGAGTCCACCACAGCAGGAGGCTTGATCAGATCCGAAGGGACGATCACGGACCGCTGGACCTTGAGGTAAAATCTTGATTGAAAAGACGGCCCGCAACTCAAGCCAAAATCAGAATTGAAAGAAAATGGAGAGCGAGGCTCTCCATACTGAACACGCTGCTAAAACAGCTGAAATCGCACCCCGTCGGCGCAAGTGTACAAAGCGCGACGGGGTTTTTAGTGGGTAGTGTTTCTACGGTTGGCGTTTTGCAAATACGCCAATCAGGGCTGGGTGGTTTGAAACATGGGTGAGGTGGGCCGCTCAGCCGCTTTTGCCGAGAAAAGTCTTGAGTTCCGCGTTTTCCTCTTCGAGCGCTGCGATGCGTGCCTGAAGGTCTCCAATCGCCTGCTGAACATCGACGACGTCCACTTTCTGAGGAATATGCTGTGGGCAATTGCGGTCCCATGCTGCGATCTCGAACACGAACACGCGTTCCGGTCGTCCCTTGTAGGTGGGGTCGGTGAGCTTTTCGAGGAGTTCGGGATCGTCTTCCACGATGCGCGCGCGTCCCCAAAGCTTCACTCGCCGCCGACCCGCATAATCCATGATGAAGATGTAGGCCTTGTCATTTTCCGCGAGATTACCGGTCGAGACATACTGTTTGTTGCCCGCGAAGTCGGCGAAGGCGAGGGTCTTGTTGTCGAGAACCTTGAGAAAGCCCTTCGGACCACCCCGATGTTGAATATACGGCTGCCCGTCGGCAGTCGCTGTCGCGAGGTAGAAGCTGTTCGCATTTTGAAGGAAGGCGTAGAGGTCATCGGTGACGGTATCGGCCCAGTCATTTCTCTCCACCATGCGCTGATACCCGTCGCGCGACCCGCGCTTTTCCTGCTCACGTTTGACCTGCGGCGTGAAGGCGATGTCGGATTTGTAAGCTTGCATGGTGGGCTCCCTCGTTCGGTTGCCTACCATGTGATAGGTAAGCCGAGGATTTCAAGGGTGAGATCTGTATTTGTGGCGAAGTACTTTTGATTCCGTTGCGTCATTGCCGGATGAAGTCCGGCAATGACCGTGTGATTGCATGTTTGGGGGAGTTTTCAGCCCGTCATTGCAAGGCTTGACCTTGCAATCCAGCAAAGAAAAAACGGCGCCCGAAGGCGCCGTTTCTGTCTCTTTCAGTCCGTCAGGACAAGTCTAACTACACCCGCTCGTCGCACCGCAGGTGTCGCACTTCAGGCAGGTGCCGTTGCGTACCATCGTGAAGTTGCCGCATTCGCCACAACTCTCGCCCTCATAGCCTTTCATACGGGCTTGCGCGCGCTGCTCCGCCTGATCAAGCGGTTTCGGCATCGGCTCGGTGTCCTCATAGGCTTCTTGAGCAGGAGACGCGAAGCCGGAGTTCACCTCCACCTCAAGGTCACGCTTGAACGCAATCGCCCCTGACGTCGCCACACCGCCCGATGAAAGGCCCGACGTGCTGACCGCCGAAATCGCCGTCACATTCGACGACCCGCCGGACGCGCTTGGCGTGGAAGCCGTATCAGCCCCCATCGGCTCGTCCTTTGACAGGAGCTTCAGGCTTTGACCGCGCACCAGACCGCGTGAGACCACGTGGCCCGCATCGCCATCATCGGCCTTGCTCTTGCCGAGTGACGTGTTGCCGAAGTCGGACGTATCCACATGGGCGAGATCGTGACGACCGAGATAGGAGATCGCAAGCTCACGGAAAATGTAGTCGAGGATCGACGTCGCGTTCTTGATCGCCTCATTGCCTTGAACCATGCCGGCTGGCTCAAAGCGCGTGAAGGTGAACGCCTCCACATATTCTTCCAGCGGCACGCCATATTGTAGGCCCAGCGAGACGCCAATCGCGAAATTGTTCATCATCGCGCGGAAGGCAGCACCCTCTTTGTGCATATCGATGAAGATTTCGCCGAGACGGCCATCCTCGTATTCACCGGTCGTGACGTAGACCTTATGGCCGCCGACTCGCGCCTTCTGGGTGTAGCCCTTGCGGCGATCCGGCATTTTTTCGCGCTCGCGCACAGCCCGCTCGACAATGCGCTCAACGATTTTCTCCGTAACCTTCTCGACCTGCGCAGTCTGTGGCATGGCGGCGAGGTTGTCGGCTGCCTCGTCGTCATCCATGTCCTCTTCTTCGAGAAGGGAGGCATTGAGCGGCTGAGACAGTTTGGACCCATCGCGATAAAGCGCATTGGCTTTGAGAGCCTTCTGCCAGGAGCGCATATAGGCGTCTTTGCAGTCCTCGACGGTCGCCACATTCGGCATGTTGATTGTCTTGGAGATCGCGCCGGAGATGAACGGCTGAGCCGCCGCCATCATGTCGATATGCGAGTTCACCGAAAGGAAACGCTTGCCGATCCGACCGCATGGGTTCGCGCAATCGAAGACGGGGTAATGCTCTTCCTTGAGGAACGGCGCGCTCTCCAGCGTCATCGTCCCACAGACGTGGTTGTTCGCGGCCTCGACATCGGCTTTCGAGAAGCCAATCGCGGCAAGCATGTCGAAGTTGAAGTCGTTCAACTGCTCGTCGGTCAGACCAAGCGTCTCTTTGCAGAAGTCCTCGCCGAGTGTCCATTTGTTGAAGACGAACTTGATGTCGAAGGCTGATTCGAGACCGCCCTCGACGGCTGCGATTTTCTCGTCTGTGAAGCCTTTGTTTTTCAGTGTCGAGTGATTGATCGCAGGCGCTTGCGCGAGCGAGGCGTGGCCAACAGCATAGGCCTCAATTTCGGCAATTTCACTCTCGCTGTAGCCGAGCGTGCGAAGCGCTTCCGGCACGGCGCGGTTGATGATCTTGAAGTAACCACCACCGGCAAGCTTCTTGAACTTCACCAGCGCAAAGTCGGGCTCGATCCCCGTCGTATCGCAATCCATCACGAGACCGATCGTGCCTGTTGGCGCGATCACGGTCGACTGCGCGTTGCGGTAGCCATGTTCCTCACCGAGTTCCACAGCAAGATCCCATGCAGCACGGGCACGCTCAATCAGGATCGGCTGCGGACAATCTTTAGCCACCAAAGGCACGGGGCTGACGCTCAAAGCCTCATAGCCATCCGCATGGCCATGGGCCGCTCGGCGGTGGTTGCGCATGACACGCAACATGTGTTCGCGGTTCGGCGCGTAGCCGGGGAAGGGGCCTTGCTCCTTTGCCATTTCCGCTGACGTTGCGTAGCAGACACCGGTCATGATGGCTGAAATCGCGCCGCAGATCGCGCGACCTTCATCGGAGTCGTAAGGAATGCCGGAGGTCATCAAAAGACCACCGATATTGGCAAAGCCGAGACCCGTCGTGCGATACTGATAAGAGAGTTTTGCAATCTCTTTCGATGGGAACTGCGCCATCAGGATTGAGACTTCGAGCACAATCATCCAAAGCCGTGTCGCATGCTCGAAATTCTCGACCTGGAATGAGCCGTCTTTCGCCTTGAACTGCAAAAGGTTCAGCGATGCGAGGTTACACGCCGTGTCATCCAGGAACATGTATTCCGAACATGGATTCGATGCGCGGATTTCGCCGGACGCTGGGCATGTGTGCCAGTCGTTGATCGTTGTGTGATACTGAATGCCGGGATCAGCGGACGCCCAGGCGGCATGGCCAACTTGTTCCCAGAGATCGCGCGCTTGCAGCGTTTTCACGACATTGTCAGAGATGCGACCCGTCAGATCCCAGGTGCGGTCTTCTTCGACGGCGCGCAGGAAGTCATCTGTCACGCGCACAGAGTTGTTCGAGTTCTGGCCCGCAACGGTGAGATAGGCTTCCGAATCCCAATCCGTGTCGTAGACCGGGAATTCAATGTCTTTATAGCCTTGCTTTGCAAACTGAATGACCCGCTGGACGTAATTCTCCGGCACGAGCGCTTTTTTCGCAGCACGCACTTCCCGTTTCAACGCCGGGTTTTTCTGTACGTCGAAGCAATCATCGCCCGAGCCGGAGCAGTTTACGCAGGCTTTCATGATGGCTTTGAGGTGCTTTGAAGCGACCTTGGAGCCAGTAACGAGGGCAGCAACTTTTTGTTCTTCTTTGACTTTCCAGTTGATGTAGTCCTCGATATCGGGGTGGTCGATATCAACCACCACCATCTTCGCCGCGCGCCGCGTCGTTCCGCCGGACTTGATGGCACCAGCCGCCCGGTCCCCGATTTTCAGGAAACTCATGAGACCGGATGACTTGCCACCGCCGGAGAGCGCTTCACCCTCGCCGCGTAGATGAGAGAAGTTCGAGCCCGTGCCCGAACCGTATTTAAAGAGGCGCGCCTCGCGCACCCAAAGATCCATGATGCCGCCTTCATTGACGAGATCGTCGCCCACTGACTGAATAAAACAGGCATGGGGTTGCGGATGTTCGTAAGACGACTTTGACCGTGTCAGCTTGCCGGTTTCGAAATCCACATAGTGGTGTCCTTGGCTCGGACCATCAATGCCGTATGCCCAATGCAAGCCAGTGTTGAACCACTGCGGTGAGTTCGGCGCGACCCGCTGTGTTGCGAGCATGAACCGAAGCTCATCGTAAAACGCCTGCGCATCGCTGTCATTGGTGAAGTAGCCGCCTTTCCAGCCCCAGTAAGTCCAGGTGCCAGCGAGACGATCGAAGACTTGACGTGCATCCGTCTCTGATCCGTAACGCTCGTCTTCCGGCAAATCTTTCAAAGCCGCTTCATCTGCGACTGAACGCCACAAGAAGGAAGGCACATCGTTTTCTTCGACTTTTTTCAACCGCGCTGGAACGCCAGCCTTGCGGAAATATTTCTGCGCGAGAATGTCGCTCGCCACCTGACTAAACTGTTCCGGCACTTGAATATCTTCGAGGCGGAACACCACGGTGCCGTCGGGATTCTTGATCTCGCTCGTGGCCGTGCGGAATGCGATATCCGCGTAAGCTGATTGACCATCTTTCGTATAGCGTCGTTCGATGCGCACGTTATTCTCCAATGGGCCTTAAGCCCTTCTTTCGTGTTGACACAGACATGCTTCTTCGCTGCCAGCCTTTTGAGCTGACTCACCCCACATGCTTGCGCTTCCCCATGGTTTTTAGACCAGTGTTGCTGACTTGATATTTTACAGCGGATAGTCACCCGCCTGACATCGACCGCTCACCCACGATGTCTTGTGCTCAGCTTTCAGTCAAATACTAAATATAGTGTTACCGACGAATTTGTCGCCCCATTTTCTTTTCATATCCATGAAATCCACAGCCCATTTGATTGAAATTTTCAGCCCCAAAACGTGTCATCGCGCCCCAAACACACAAATTTCGTTGCGCGCTTCATTCGGAATCAAACGGGCGCGATTCTTATTAATTTTTACACAACGGAAATTGTAGTGTCGCAGGGCGCGATCACAACATCTAGACGGTAGTGCGACTCGGAACGCCGCGTCAAGCGATGAGGGGGACCTTTTCCGGAACGGGAGTTTTCCTAATGCGGAACGGGTATTGCGGGGAAAATTCAACAACCGGCATTGTTGTGTCTTGTCAGCATCAATCCCGCCATATCACCGCATGCTCCATGGTTGTGTTGTGACCATGCGGCTGTTATGCGGCTGGACAAACCAAAATCCGTTCGCCATAAAACCTGAAAATGACCTCGGAGCGCCAGGCGATGAAAACGTTTTTGCTTCAATTTTTTACATGGTGGAATGGTCAAACCCTCGGCACGCGCTTTCACACATGGCGCCACGGCGAGCGGGTGGGCGAAGATCATTCTGGCAATGTCTACTATCGCAACGCGGACGACAGCCGACGTTGGGTGATTTACAACGGCGTTGCAGAAGCGTCAGCAATCCCGTCAGGTTGGCATGGATGGATGCATCACAAGATATCGACGCCGCCAAGCGACCAAAATTATGAAGTGCGCGCGTGGGAAAAGCCGCATCAGGCAAATCCGACCGGCACACCGTCGGCCTATCGCCCGAAAAGCTCCATTTTAAACCCGGAGCCAAAATCGGCGACGTCTGGGGACTATGAGGCGTGGACCCCATAGCGGTCGGCCTTGATGCGGCCGCGATTTAAAAACACCGTGTGTGAAATAGGCCTTGGACTGAACGGGTGACAATCGTGATAAATATGCGATCTGCGCGATGGATGAAAACACTTGTCGCACTATCAGCGGCGAGTTCGTTTACAGTCCTCGGCACCACGCCTGCGGTTTCTGCAAAAATCGAAAACGATGTTGCTGTCTTCGCCGGGCTCGACAAAATCACCGGGCGAATCATTCGCTTTGACGTGAAGGTCGATGAGACCGTGCAGTTCGGAGCGCTCCAGGTCACACCCAAAATCTGTTACACGCGCCCCGCGACCGAAACGCCGCAAACGACTGGTTTTGTCGAGGTCGACGAGGTGACACTGGACAGAAAAATCCAACCGTTGTTTCGCGGCTGGATGTTTGCAGCAAGCCCTGGCCTCCATGCGGTGGAGCACGCCGTTTACGACGTCTGGCTGGCCGACTGCAAATCTGAAGAGCAGTTTTCCGCAACACCTGTCACGACATCAAGTGACGATCTGGGCGGGCGGGGATTTGAGGTTGACGAGGCACCTGCAGAGCCCGTCGACAATGGTTTGCCGGTTCCGAGCGCCAATCCGATTCGCGGTTAAGCTTTAAGCGCGCTCAGCGTTGATGATGTCGAGCGCATCCCCGCCCGAGATGGATGGTGGAAGCAGGTCGAAATCGCCCGTGCGATTCAGGGCCGTTTCCAGAAGCAGGTGATAACGCTGTCTGGAAATGTCGATCGCGCCGAAGCGTTTTAAATGATCGGTCGTAAACTGCGTATCGAGAAGCGTGAACCCACCCGCCTTGAGGCGCGCAACCAGGTGGACGAGCGCAACTTTTGACGTATCGGTCGCCCGCGAAAACATACTTTCTCCGAAAAACGCGCTGCCAAGCCGCACGCCGTATAGGCCACCAACGAGGGTGTGACCGTCATAAACTTCCACCGAATGGCATTTTCCTGCCCGAAAAAGCGAGGTGTAAAGGTCCCGGATCTTGTCATTTATCCATGTCACCTGACGGCCCCGTTTGATTTCAGCGCATCCCTCAATCACCGCCTGAAAGTCGCAATCCACCGTGACGCGATACCGATCTTTGCGGACAGTTTTCGTAAGACTGCGCGACACATGGAACTGGTTGAGCGGTATGACGCCGCGCTCCTCCGGTTCAACCCAAAAGAGTGACGGATCGTCCGCGCTCTCCGCCATTGGGAAGATGCCGCAGGCATATGCCTTCAAAAGCACGGTCGGTGTGATTTCAAAGGAACGGTCACTGGTCACGGATCGCCTCCGGCTCCACTTGAATCGATCTGTGAAGTTACGTGGACAGAGTGTTGTTTTGACTCAAATATTTTTCAAGCCAATGAATGTCATAAAGCCCGTCCTGAATGTCTTTTTCGGCCAAAAGGTCGTGGAAGAGGGGGATGGTGGTCTCAACGCCATCGATAACGAACTCATCAAGCGCCCGTCGCAACCGCATCATACAGTCGGTCCTGTTGCGACCGTGCACGATGAGTTTCCCGATCAAGCTGTCGTAGTAGGGCGGGATTTTATACCCCTGATAGGCACCCGAATCGACCCGCACACCAAAGCCGCCCGGCGGGTGATATTGGGTGATTGTGCCGGGTGAGGGCACGAAAGTCTGTGCATGTTCAGCGTTGATGCGGCATTCAATCGCATGGCCGTTAAAGCGAACCTCATCTTGCGTGATCGACAGTGGTCCACCGGACGCGACCTTGATCTGTTCGTTGACGAGGTCAATGCCGGTCACGGCCTCCGTGACGGGATGCTCGACCTGCAGGCGGGTGTTCATCTCGATGAAATAGAATTCCCCGCGCTCATAAAGAAACTCCACGGTACCAGCACCCGCATATCCAAGCTTCGAAATGGCGTCTGCGCAAATCGCCCCGATTCGTTCTCGTTCGTCCTGATTGAGCGTTGGTGACAGGGCCTCTTCCCAGATTTTCTGGTGTCTGCGCTGGAGCGAACAATCGCGTTCGCCTAAGTGAATGCCTCCGCCTTTGCCATCCCCGAAAATCTGAATTTCGATATGGCGTGGCCTTTGAAGGTATTTCTCAAGGTAAAGCGCATCATCGCCGAAGGCTGCTTTCGCCTCGGATTTCGCCGTCTGCACGGCGTCTTTGAGATCAGCTTCGGTGAGCGCGACTTTCATCCCGCGTCCGCCGCCGCCGGATGCGGCCTTCACCAGAACGGGATATCCGATATCGGCGGCAATCCGGTAGGCGTCCTCAAGATCTGCGATCGATCCTTTGGAGCCTGGAACGACCGGAATACCGAGGTCTTCCGCCGTCTGCTTGGCGGTGATCTTATCACCCATGATCTTGATGTGTTCAGCAGACGGGCCGACAAAGGTGATCGCATGGGCGGCCAGGATTTCTGCAAACCGGGCGTTTTCAGACAAAAACCCATAGCCGGGGTGAACTGCATCCGCTCCGGTGATTTCACAGGCTGCGAGAATTTCCGGGATTTTCAAATAAGAATCGCGCGCCGGGGGCGGGCCGATACACACGCTTTCGTCTGCAAGCCGCACATGCATGGCGTCGGCATCGGCGGTTGAATGGGCCGCGACGGTGCGGATGCCAAGTTCTTTACAGGCCCGCAGCACCCGAAGTGCGATCTCCCCCCGGTTCGCAATCAGCAATTTGTTGAACATGGAAAACGCCTATTCGATGACGAGGAGGGGTTCGCCGAATTCCACCGGCTGCGCATCGTTGACCATGATTTGTGTCACCGTCCCATCCTTGTGAGCGGGGATCTGGTTCATGGTTTTCATGGCCTCAATGATCAACACCGTCTGACCAGCCTTGACCGTAGCGCCCACTTTGACGAAAGCCGCAGCGCCTGGTTCGGGCGCCAGATAGGCAGTGCCGACCATCGGCGATTTCAACGCACCATCGCCGACGGGTGCGGCGGGAGCCGTTGTCTCGGCGGCGGGCGGAGCGGTTGGAGTTTCAAGAGGTGCGGCTGCGACAGGTGCCGGTGCCGCTTGAATAATCTGTTGAGGTGCTATCGGGGCCACGGAACGAGACAGTCTCAGCCGCAAGGTCTCGTGTTCAATCTCAATTTCGCTCAGATCTGTTTCGGACAGAAGTTCGGCGAGTTTGCGAATGAGATCGTGGTCAATCGGATCAGACGACATAATCAGGGTTCTTTCTACTTCCTAAGCGGCCTTACAGGTCGGCATTCATCTCGGTGTGCGCAAGGCCACGGCGTGGAGCGCTAAAGTATAGCCATCGACCCCCAGCCCAACAATCGTTCCCTCGGCAACGGGGGATATGTGGGAGTGGTGGCGAAATGTTTCGCGGGCATGCACATTGGATATATGCACTTCGATCACCCGGCACCCGCTTCCCGAAATCGCGTCGCGCAGCGCGATGGATGTGTGGGTGTAAGCGCCCGGATTGAAGATCACCCATTTCTGCGCACGGCCTGCCTCTTGCACAGCCGTCACAAGATCGCCTTCACCGTTAAACTGGGCGCATGAAACGCTCAAGCCAAGTTTTGTCCCTTCCGCAACACAGCGCTCTTCGAGATCACGCAGCGACGTTGCGCCATAGACCTCGGGTTCCCGTGTGCCGAGAAGATTGAGATTGGGGCCGTTCAGGACAAGAACATCTGCCATGGATCAAAACGCTAGGTGTGACAAAGTGATAGCTTTATATGCACTCAACGCCGAAAGCAAAAGAGCTTGTCATCTTCGTGTTCTGCCGTCCACAGAACCGTTAGATTCTGGTGCAAACGGGATTTAGGAACAAACAGTGCGGCCGCATTCGCGCATCGCGTCCACCTTTTCCCGCAGGACATCATAACCGACCGCGCCAGGCAGGATTTCAGTCCCGATTATGAAGGTCGGCGTGCCGGTAAGGCCGAGATCATTGGCGAGCGAATAAACCTCGTTGATTGCGTCATTGACGACTGGCTTTGCGAGCGTCTCACTGATATCGGCCATGTCAAACCCAAGACTCTCACTCAGTTTGAGCGCGACACGCTCGTTGACCTGCCCGCGCGCCATCAAAAGGCGTTTGTGCAATTCAAGATACCGCTTCGGGTCCTGTTTGGCGGCAGCGATCGCAACCTGCGCGGCCTCGCGCGAGCCATCGCCGAGCACTGGAAATTCTTTCAACACGACGCGGAGGTTTTTATCCTCCGAAACCAGACGCTCAACATCCTCAAGCGACCTGCGGCAAAATCCGCAGTTATAATCAAAAAACTCGATGAGCGTGACGTCTCCCTCGGGATTGCCCAAAATGATTTGATGCTCGGATGCGACGAGGACATCCATGCGCGCTTCGAGCATTTCCTGCTGGCGGGCAAGGCTTTCTTCCGCCTGACGCTGCTCAAACGCCTGGAGCGCTTCAATCAGGATTTCAGGATTTTCGAGAATATAATCTCGAACGATCGCCTCAACGTCTTCTTTTGTCAGTGTTGAGGTTTGTGCAAACCCGACTTGACTGGCTGCAAGACATAAAAAGACGGCTGCAAAAAACCACTTCACTCGACGTGCAATGCCCATGAAAAACTCCCGTTTTCGCGCAACCTAGCTAAAGCCAAAACGGGAGCGGGTGCCAGCACAATCAGAGCTTTGGCGGTTTGTAGGTTAAAATGTCGTCCGCCTGCAACCATCCACGCGATCCGCGCTTCAACCGCTTTTGCGCGCGGGCCGCATAGGTCTTCGCGCCCTTTGGGTCACCGAGGTAAAAGAGGCCGTTGGCTGTTGCGAGCTCCGCCTCACCAATTTTGTTGTCCCGCGCGTAGGCAATCGCCAGCTGCCGATGCGCATTGCCGATGCTCTGATCCTTGTTAATGGCGCGGGTTAGAACGCGGATTGCTTCCTTATTGTATTTCGGCTGATCAGCAGCGACGAGCGCATGGCCAAGCAGCGTCAGAATCAAAGGTTCGTCGCCTGCGAGCCTGATCGCCTTCCGCAACGGTGCAATCGCAGCTTCAGGCTGTCCACTTTCCAAAAGCGCCTGGCCCTTCAACTCCCAGAAATAGGGGTAGTTCGGCGCACGCTTGATGAGTTTGTCGATTGTCTTTTGAGATTTCTTCACATTGCCAAAGCGGAAGCCGACGATTGCGCGGGCATAATCTGCAGCGAGCGACTTGTCCCGCTTGTAGCGTTTGCCGACTGATTGGGGATGTTCTGTGAAGGCCGCGAGCTTCGCCTGCATCAGCGCATGGCGCTGCACGAGGCGATCACTGTCTTTTTTTTCGAAATACTTGCTGCGTTTGGCGACTGTCGAGATGAGCGCGATGCGCTCGCGGGGCAGGGGATGGCTCAAACGATAGGGGTCAATGCGCGACCCGATCGGGATTTGCCTTTGCAGAACTTCAAATGTTTCCAACATGCCCTTGGCGGACTGGCCGGTCTTTTCAAGCAAGATGAGTGCGGCCTGGTCGGCTGCGGTCTCTTCCGTCCGCTGGTGGGCAAGAAGCGTGCGTTGCGCAAGCGAACTACCACCCTGCAGCACGCCGAAACCACCCTGCGTCACGGTTGTATTGCCCGACGCAGCACCTGCGACCACCGCTGCACCCGCTAGGATCTGCGAAAAAATCCCGATGGCCCGTGCGCCAGACGCCGCTTGACGGATGCGAGCGAGGTGTCCGCCCTGCAGATGGCCAGTCTCGTGGGCGATCACACCGATCACTTCGTTTGGCTTCTCAGCCTGTTTGAGCGTTCCAATATTGATGAACATCCGACGACCGTCGGCAACGAACGCGTTAAAGTTGTTCGACGCGACAATGTGGATATTGACGAAATTCGATTGGAAACCGGCGGCCTTGAAGAGCGGCGATGAGTAATCGCGGATCAGCTGTTCGATCTCCGCATCCCGAATGAGGGGAATGCCACGCGGCGCTTGCGCGGATGCGAGAGGAGCCCAATGCACCGTTGTCAAAGCCACGGCAAGGGTGAGAACCGAAAGGTGCCGACCGGCGGCGAGCAGGCGAAAAATCATGGGAGGTATCGACCTTCAACAGTGAAATCGAATGTCATGAACTCAATATAGTCTGCTTCGATCACCCAAACAATTGCGAAGACAGATGGCTGGAATATGACTAGGGTCATCGTCCAAGTCATAACCATGAGGCCTCAAAGAGTAAGCCCCAAATGTCTGAGAATCGTTCAAAACGCGGTGAGGTGAACCCGTTCCTCGCCATGGATGTCATGCGCGAAGCGAACGCCATGGAAGTGGCTGGCGCATCCGTCATTCACATGGAGGTGGGGCAACCGGCAGCGCCGGCACCCAGTCAGGTGCTTGAAGAGGCCGCGTTCTGGCTCAAAAAGGGCCGGCTGGGTTACACCGACGCGCTCGGCATCCCGGCGCGCAAGTTCGAGAACGCCTGGACCGACCAGGCGATCGTAGA
>JBCBTO010000020.1:0-14682 GCA_039818625.1 Pseudomonadota bacterium | reverse complement strand
ATAGATGCCATAGGTGCCGCGCAGTTTGACCGGCTTTGCCGTTGGCACAAGCGCGGTCTGAACAGCGGAACTGCCTGAACCATCTCCAGGAGTCTCATCAATCAACAGCGCACTGTTGTTGCGAACAGTTGCCGAACATCCCGCCATTACAAGTGATATGAAACCGACCAGAAACAAGCGAACCATGGTCATGTTTTGGATTTTTATGAAGTTCATGTCCCTCTTGGGCCCCGCTCAGATTCGCATCTCACAATTAACCGTACGACCGGTCGCTTAATTTTCGTCTAACACTTTACCTCACCACTGAACATCACTATGGGCATCACTATCTGAAAAAGCTGTGTTTTGTGAGCAACAATGACAAACGGACTTCGACAAATAGCGGACGTTGGCTCTCCGGACAGCGTTGTGTGATGCAATTTTTGAATAAACGCATGGCGCACATCATCATTTCGGTGTGTAAAAGAGCCCGATCATGGGTTGCAGGCTACCTGATTCTGCTCGCTTTGAGCGCGGTTGCCATAATCACATTTCTCGGTGTGGACACGGATTCGAGCAAGATGCTCGATCCTGATCTTGCGTTCCAGCAACGCACACAAGCCCTGAATGAAGACTTTCCGGCGATCAAAAACGCGATGATCGTTGTCGTGCGTGCCGACATTTCGGACGCGGCTGACGCAGCGGCGATCCAGATCGTGCGAGCGCTCGTCGAAGACCCAGATCTATCCCCCCATGTCACGGATGTCTTTTCGGCATCAACGGATGCGTTCTTTCGGCGAAACGGGCTTTTGTTTCAGTCAGAAGAAGAGCTCGATGAAACCCTTTCAAGGCTCAACAAATCGGCGTCCCTGCTCGCGAGCCTACGGGGGGACCCGACGCTACCGACATTCTTCAGGTCGCTTTCAACGGCAGAAGAACTCGGCAAGCAAGCGGATTTCGATCTCGCCTTCCTCGATGATTTTTATGGTGATGTGCGGGCCACGATCGAAGCCCGACTGGCTGGAAACCTTGTGCCGTTATCGTGGGCTCAAACGACCGATAGCACCGAGGATGACGCCGTCAAAACTGAACGCGGCGTCCAACGCATCATCTATATGCAGCCAGTTTTGGATTTCACCGCGGTGCAGCCAGCAAAGCAGGCCTTCCTGGCGGTCAATCGGGCAATCGACAGTATTGATGCAGATCTAAAGGCGGTTACAGAGATCGGCATAACAGGTGATCCCGTTCTGCGGTTCGAGGAGTTGCGCAGCGTATCGACAGGGATTGGCGTGTCGCTCGGCCTCTCTCTGGCGCTGGTGGCCGGTCTTCTCTTCATCGCATTTCGCACGATTAAGCACGTCGTGCTCACCCTTCTTGCGCTCGTCGCAGCGCTTATACTGACGACGGGTTTCGCGGCGCTTTACTTCGGCGATCTCAATCTCGTGTCGGTCGCCTTCGTCGTGCTGCTGGTCGGTCTCGGGCTCGATTTCACAATCCACGTTCTCGCCCATGTTGTGGATGAACCTCAGTCCTGTGCGCCTGAGGCCATGGCCGCGATGGGCCAAACAATCGGTGGAGCCCTGATTTTAAGCGCTTTGACAACGGCTTTTGCCTTCCTGTCGTTTGTCCCGACGAAATTCGTGGGCATGGCGCAACTTGGGGTGCTCGGCGCAGTTGGTGTGATGGTCGCCTTCATCGTGTCTGTCACCCTGGTGCCCGCCTTAATCACCTGTATCCCGTGGTTTCGGGCTCGAGCGTTGAAGCAAGGCGTGCGAAAAGACGGAAGCCTGACAAGCAGTGTTCTGACGAAGTCGCGAACACCGCTTGCGCTGGGGCTCCTCGCGCTTGGAACACTCGCCATATTCGTCCTGTCTGACGTGCGCTTTGATGCTGATCCAGTCGGGTTACGGGACCCGGACAGCCCGTCGATGCTCACCTTGGAGGCTTTGAAAGCTGACCCCGATACGGTGCCGTACCGCCTGAGCCTCGTTCGATCCGATGCGGCATCCGCTATTGAAACGGCGAGGGATCTTGAAGCCCTCCGTCTCGTGAAAAGCGCGAGGACAGCGGATGATTTCGTGCCCAAAGAGCAGGATGTTAAATTTGAGATCATTGATCTCGCATTCCCAACCATGGAAACGATCGTCGGTGGCGAGGGACTGGAACAAACTGCGCTTCCACCGGATCAAACCCCGCTCACCGCTTTGCGCGACCGTCTCGCCGCTCTCGGCGATGACAGGCCCGCGGCCCGCGATCTGGCTGTCACGTTAACCCGCTTGAACGAGGCGGACGCCGCGTTAAGAGCCGAAGTGGAACGCGACATCTTCCGCTTCTTCCCGGACCTGATCGCAACTGTGAATGCCCAGCTTGAGGTCGACACCGTCACGCTCGACGGCGTGCCGGATGCGCTCAAGGCGCGTTTCATCAGCGAAGACGGCCGCTGGCGCATTGATATCGCGCCGTCGGAAGATGTTGACGATCCTCGAGCGCTTGAACGGTTCGTCGCCCAAGTTGAAGCATTTGACGGGGAGGCCGCAGGCGCGCCACTTCAGATCGTCAATGCGGGCAAGACAGTGTCCGCTGCCATGGTGCAGGCTTTAACGATCGCCGCCATCGGCATCCTTGCGATCTCGTTCGCGGTGCTTCAGAACGTCACCGCCGTTTTCGCGATCGGTCTCCCACTTGCCCTTGCAGCGCTCTTGACGGCGGGAGCGAGCGCTTTTTTCGCCATTCCCTTCAACTATGCAAATGTCATCGTATTGCCTTTGCTCATCGGTCTCGGCGTTGACAGCGGCATACACATGGCCTCGCGCCGCAAGATGCTCGGATCAAGCGACACACTCTACAAGACGAGCACACCGCGCGCGGTTTTGTTCAGCGGCCTCACCACCATCGCAGCTTTTGCGACCTTAAGTGTGTCCGATCACCGTGGGACGGCGAGCATGGGGCAGATGCTTGCCATTTCCATAACGGCAACATTGCTTGCCACGGTGATCCTCACGCCGATTTTGATGGATGCCTTCTCAAAATCTCAAAACCGCGCGTCCAGACACGAAAAATAGTTGTATTATGTGACATGTGACCACATCTATCGCCGCAGGTGTGGTAAGCCCCGACGATCTTTTTCGTGCGCCGCCATGTGAGGATTTAATATGACTGCTTCCGCTGTTTTGCAAAACTCCGTTTCAACGATCAAACGGCCCGCGTTGTTGATTGCGTTTTCTGCGTTGATCACCGCGTTCTGGTTGATGGTGAGTGCTGGCCCGAGCCTCTCCCAGTCAGCTGGCGAAGCGGCAGCCATGCGGCAGGTACAGGCTCTTTTAACATCGGCGCAACAGGCTGGAAGCAGGTCGTCATCAAAATCAGCGCAAGTGCAGGCAATCCGATCCGTGGTGAGACGGCATTTTGCAGTTGGCACATGGGCCAATGCCTTACTCGGTCGGCAAAAATCGAAGTTTAGCGGCAGCCAGCAGTCTGAATTCCGTCGCTTGTTGCCTGGCTATCTCGCGAAGCTCTATGTCAATCAGTTCGGCGGTCGGTCCGTCAGGGCTGGCGAAGTGACGGGCGCTTCAACCAGGCGCGGTGATGTCCTCGTCACGTCAAGACTGCCGCGCGGCTCAGGCGGTGGAAACCTCACAGTCGTTTGGCGCACACGGGTTATCGGTGGCAAGCCGAGGGTGATTGACTACTCAGTTGGCGGCGTCTCTAATGTCGTGCTGAAACGATCTGAGTTCACATCGAAAGTGCGCCAGTCCGGCCCCGCATCACTGAATAGCTTCCTACGCTCATTCATTGCTGCATAACTCTCAGCTGCCACAAAGTGTATGACCGTACTATGCGGGCAGTTGTGTGCAGTGTCGTCAGAAAGTCCAATAAGAAGGGTGCGCACGTTTTTGTGTCCAAAAAAATGTGATCATCGGAATATTGCTCACGGGCAATTTATCGGTAAGTTGACCAAACGTGCACCAATGGCGGCAAATGCACAGACAAAGGGCGCAGCGTTAAAGTTAATATGCATCTCCAATATATGCTTATGGTTCCTCCGCGCCCTGCGGCCTATACTGTAGGTCGACGCATGTTTATCTCGGGAGGCGCACTTGGCTTCTGACAGTGCCGCAACAGTGTCCGCCGGGCGCGCAAAATATCAAGAACTTAAAGTGTACTTGGCAAACCCACGCGGATTTTGCGCTGGCGTGGAGCGTGCCATCGACATTGTCGAGCGCGCGCTGTTGAAATTCGGTGCGCCAGTCTATGTACGCCACGAAATTGTTCACAATAAGCGCGTCGTCGAAGAATTGCGCGAAAAGGGCGCGGTTTTTGTCGAAGAACTCGATGAGGTGCCGACTGGGGCCGTAACGATTTTCAGCGCCCACGGTGTCTCAAGAGTCGTCGAGAACGACGCGCAAAACCGCAAGCTCCAGGTGATCGACGCCACATGTCCTCTCGTCTCCAAAGTGCATATTGAGGGGCGTCGCTACAGCGCGAAGGGATACGACGTCGTGCTTGTCGGCCACCGCGGCCATGCGGAGGTCGAGGGCACCATTGGTCAGATACCCGGTGAGGTGCATGTGGTCGCCTGTGTTGAGGACGTTGCCCTTTTGACTGTAAGCGATCCGGCGAAGGTGGCTTACGTCACCCAAACGACCTTGAGTGTCACTGACACCCGCGAGATCATCGACGCATTGAAGGCCCGCTTTCCCAAAGTCGTGGGTCCCGACACCAATGACATTTGCTATGCCACCCAAAATAGACAGAACGCCGTTCGCGAAATGCTCAACGAGATCGACCTCTTGATCGTTGTGGGAGCGGCCAACAGCTCCAACTCAAATCGGCTGCGCGAAATCGGGGCTGAGGCCGGTGTTCCAAGCTACCTGATCGGCCATGCGAGTGCTCTTAATCCGCACTGGTTGAAAGGTGTGGAAACAATTGGCATAACGGCGGGCGCGTCGGCCCCTGAATCGATCGTGCAGGAAACGATAGAACAACTCAGCACGTTGAGACGCACTTGCGTGATTGGACGCAAGGGAATTAAAGAAGACATACAATTCAAACTACCCCCATCCGTCGCCCGCCTTTGACAGGCGTGGCCAAGGTTTGCGGGACACGCTGGCAACGACCGGCAACTCAGAGTTAATGCGGTGCGCACTCCTCCCTTGAGCGCCGCGCAGATGAAGGATAACACCCGTGGGCGTACCCCTTTTCCAGCAAGCAAAAGTTGGCGCGTATGTTGCGAAGCAGAAAATGCTTGGCAAAAAGCGCTACCCGCTCGTTTTGATGCTTGAGCCCCTGTTCCAGTGCAATCTGGCCTGCGCGGGCTGCGGCAAGATCGACTATCCAAAACCGATCATGAAACAGCGCCTCTCTGCAGCGGAATGCATTGAAGCCGCTGAAGAATGCGGTGCACCCATCGTTGCGATCCCGGGCGGCGAACCGCTTATTCACAACGAGATCGGTGAGATTGTCGAGGGACTTGTTGCCCGCAAGAAGTTCGTTTCGCTCTGCACCAATGCGATCTTGCTCGAAAAGAAGCTCGATCTCTTCAAGCCGTCGAAATATCTGTTCTTCTCCGTGCACCTTGATGGCATGAAAAACCACCACGACAAGTCGGTCTGTCGTGCGGGGATTTTCGACAAGGCGGTGAGCGCGATCAAAGCTGCGAAAGCCCGCGGCTTCCAGGTCAACACGAACTGTACCGTTTTCGATGGTCATCCGGTGGAAGATCTCGTCGAGTTCCTCGATTTTTGCCGTGATCTCGATGTCGGCGTATCCATTTCGCCGGGCTTCGCTTACGAGCGTGCGCCCGACCAGGACAATTTCCTGAACCGTCAGAAAACGAAAAACTTCTTCCGTGAAGTGTTCAAGCGCGGCAAGGGACGCAATTGGACGCTTTCCCATTCATCGCTTTATCTCGATTTCCTCGCGGGCAACCAGCAGTACCAGTGCACACCCTGGGGCATGCCGACGCGCAATGTCTTCGGATGGCAAAAGCCCTGCTACCTCCTGGGTGAAGGCTATGTCGACACATTCAAGGAACTGATGGAAGAGACCGATTGGGATGCGTACGGTACGGGGCGCTATGAAAAATGCGCCGACTGCATGGCCCATTGCGGTTATGAGCCGACGGCAGCGGCAGATGCCACCAACAACCCGTTGAAGGCGATGATGGTCGGTCTGCGCGGGCCACGTCTTGACGGTCCGATGGCACCGGAAATCAACATGGACAACCAACGCCCGGCGAACGACATCTACGACGCGCTCGTAAAAGAGCAACTCGATAAGCTCGACGCGGCTGAGTAATCGTCAGGTCCGGGCGAGGGCAGGCATAAGTTTTACAGTTGCCTGCTCAAGGGACTTGAGCGCGGTTTTGGTATTTTTCTGAAGCCGCAAGAGGAGCGAGAGCGTCGATGGTCGCCGCGCGAGCCCGGCAAGGATCGAGGTAAGCCGCGGTTTCCCGCTCTCCGAAACGCCACTGCTAAGATAAGTGGGAAGCTCGTCCCGCGCTGCGTCTGAAATCGATCTCAAGACATAAAATGGAATGGAATGCGCATGGGCGGTGCGCGCAACGGCATGGCTTTCCATGTCCGCAACACCTGCGCCTGTCGAGCCGAAAAGGGCCGACTTAGCATTGGGATGAAACACGATATCGTCGACGCCGCACACGGTCGCCGACATGAGCTGTGAGCCAGTCGCAAGGCGCAGTGCCTGTTTTCGGGGGGCCTGTCTCGCACCATAACTTTCGTCAAGCGTGGTGATCACATGCGCTGAGAAGACCACGTCGCCGATTTGAAGATGCGGATCGAGCCCGCCGCATATACCGAAAGAAATCAGCTTTTTCGCCCCGAGCTCGACGAGATACTCCGCACAGGCGCGTGCCCGCTCTGCAGACGCGCCCGAAGCCATGATGGAAAAAGCGGACGGGTCGAGCCCCGTTTGCGCAATCGCCCGCTCAAAGCAGGCGATTTCACCGTCAAAGCCGCACACGACACCGATCTTCATTGGATAACAGCCTTTGCCGCCATTTCACCCGTTCGAATGGACCCTTCTATGGTAGCGGGCAGGCCGTTGTCGACCCAGTCACCGGCGAGAAAGAGATTTTTTATCGCGGTGCGGGTTTTGGGTCGCTTTGCAACGCTTGAAGGGGATTGATCGAACGTGGCACGCCGCTCACGGATGAGCCGCGCGGCGTCATAGTCCATGTCGGCAGGAAGGGAGAGGGCGTCGCATACTTCGCGCCAGAGCATGGGCAACAGCTCATCTTCCGAAAGCCGGTCGAGACCGAGCGCATCGGCTGCGCTGATCGTCAAACTGACGATTGGTCCGCGTGTGAAAATCCAGTGGGTCTTGGCGTTCACAAGTCCGATAAGAGGCGGTGGCGCGTTCGGCACCGGGTGCGCGAGTTTAAAATGGGCGTTGACGATGGATGCGTCTCCGTCGGGGATTGAAAGATCGGGCAACAGTCTGCCCGCGACGGCGCGCGGTACGGCGAGAACGAGTGTGTCCTCATACGCAAGATCGATGCGTCGATCGGCAAAGATGAGGGCGGTTGCGCGATCTGCGTCCCGTTCTATCGCCTTGAGCGGGTCGTTGAAGCGAACATCCGCACCGTGCCCTTGTATGAAATGCAAGGCCGGATCGACGAATGTTTCGCTCAATCCCCGCTTTGCGATCATCGGGCGGCAAGCGCCACCGCCTTTCAAAAAGGTTTCTCGGAGCACCCGCCACATCAACTGCGCGCTCGCACGGTCCGGCGTGGTGTTGAGAACGGCCCATGTCATCGGCTCCCAGAAACGCTCAAATAGTGCGCCATTGTCCCCCGTGAGTGAGGCAATCGTCGCGGACGACGGCGCAAAAGGAAACCGCAGCGCCGGAAGATAATCGGTGAGGCGCACGTCCGGGATGGACCGGGTGCGATCAAAAACCCAGAACGGGATCGGTCCATCATTGATATCGACAGTCCACCGCTGTTTCGACGCAAGGTCGACAAAAGGAAAGGTCGCCGACGGTTCGATGGCGAGTTCATCCCGCGCGCCGATGAGATCGAGATAGGAAAGGGCGCTTTTGTTGCCGCTCAAGAGCAGATGATTGCCGTTGTCGATCCGGCAATCGAGCTTGGCATCATGGAACGAGCGGCACCGCCCGCCAGCCGCCTTCGCGCCATCATAAAGCGCAACGCGATGCCCGGCGTCGACGAGCCGGACGGCGGCACTCAGGCCTGCAACGCCGAGACCGACGACATGGGTGGTGCCAACGGAGGGGTTCAACGCTGAGGATCCGCCAGAGGAGGAACGTCCGTCGCCGCATCGGGCATAACGCGTTTTGGAAAGGCGAAGGCATACCGAAGTCCGCGGGCAAGTTTCGCCCATTTCGACAGGGTCATGGCGTCAAGATCACGTCGAAAATCAAGCGCTTCCATCTGATCGAGATAACCCTCGTAAACGCCCATCATCATGAGGGCAGGCCGCGCTTGGGCGACATTGAGGTCTTGAAGGGCCCTGCGCGCCTCATTGAAGCGTTCGCGCGCGATATACCCCACATCACGGCAGACAAATCTGAGACTTGGGTGGCTTGCCACAGCTTCCGGATCATCGGTGGTGATCCCGTGGGTGTGTAACATATCCGACGGTAGATAGAGCCGCCCAATCTCCGCGTCCTCTTCGACATCGCGCAGGATGTTGGTCAACTGGAAGGCATCGGCGAGGTTGAGCGCGAAGCGGTCCCGGGCGGGAGTGTCGTCCACGCCAAAGATGCGGATACTCAAGATCCCAACCGTGCCCGCCACCTGACGTGTATACGTCAGAAGTTCTGTGAGAGATGGCGCACGGATGGGGCCGTTCACATCCGCTTCCATACCATCGATCATCAAAAGAAACTCGCGCTTGGGAAGCTCGAAGCGCTCCACCGGCTGGGCGAGCGCCTTTCCAATGAGTGACGTCGGTTTGCCATCGTAAAGCGCCGCGATCTCATCACGCCAGGCGTTGAGAAGATCTCTCTTTTCCGCCGTAGAGCCCGGTTCATCGGCGATATCGTCGACCACCCGGCAAAAGGCGTAAATCGCGTACATCGCCTCGCGTCTCGGTCTCGCCATGGCCTTCATGCCGAGGGTGAATGACGAGCGCGACTTCGTCATAAGATGCTTGGCATAGGCTTTCGGATCATCGGTGGTCTCGACTTGGGCGATGGGGCCGAGATGGGCGAGGCTCGCATTGGTCTTCATGGTTACAATCACCCTTTCGATCTGTGGGTGATGAGGCGCCAAAGCCCGACAAGAGCGCCGACGGCAAAATCCCATTTTGAAAGGGCAACGCGGGTCGCAAGTGGATCGCCTTTGCGCAAGCGCGCCGCCAACCGATGGGCGAGCGTGACGATTACGGCGGATTCTGCCGCGAGGCGTCGGCTCTTCAGGCGCGGTGGAAGAGCGGCAGCCCGCGTCAAAAGTGGTTCACACCCGTCAAGCAGTCGATCGAGAACGCGTCGGAATGCGGGCGGCGACGCCGCGCCGTCGAGGACTGCAACATCTAAACCCTCCGCACTGAGATAGTCGGTCGGAATATAGACCCGGTCGAGCTCCGCCCGATCTTTGCCGCAGTCTTGCAGGTGATTCAAAATCTGAAGAACGGTGCATAACGCATCTGAATTTTCATAACCTTCTGGCGCTTCGCCGTGCAGATCGAGCAGAAAGCGCCCCACCGGGTCAGCGGATTTCGTGCAGTAGTCGATGAGCGCATCCCAGCTCTCATAGCGCGATGTAGCGGCATCCTGCCGGAAGGCATCCAGGAGTTTGCGACCCCGTTCAAGAGGCACTGCGCAGGCCGTCAAGCTCTCGTGTAAAGCGACCGCTTTTTCCGCGCCGGGAACAGCGTCTACTGGCGAAAGAAGTGCAGTTTCAAACGCCGTCAATCGAGCGATCTTGTCATCCGGTGCAAGATCAGGATCGTCGCCGATATCGTCACCCGCGCGCGCAAATGCGTAATACGCCGCCACATGGGGGCGCAGGTCTGCTGAGATCAGAAAAGAGCCGACCGGAAAATTTTCATCCCGCGCGCCTTTGCCCGATGGCGCTTCAATGGCGCTCGGATCAGTCGATTTCACGGGTGGGTCGGCGACAGACATGGGATATGCAGGGTTGGGTGTGCGAATGTCGCTAACGTGTAATCGGTGAACTCTGGCTTGACAACCAAAACAGGAGGTGGTGTCGATCGCCGATTGGTAAAACACGTGTCGTCCATGGTCCTGACAGTCCTCACCACGCTCTCCTTGCTCATCTGGCTTTACCTGTTGTTTTTCAACGGTTGGTTCTGGCTGTCCGATCAGAAACTCGAAGGCGTTGAACAGGACACGGGAGCCGTCTGGCCTGAGGTCGTGGCCGTCATCCCAGCGCGCAACGAGGCCGAAACCATCGGGGCCGTGGTTTCCTCCCACATGGCGACCGACTACTCGGGCGCGTTTTCGATCATCGTCGTCGATGATCAGTCAGACGATGGCACGGGCGATATCGTCCGCAGCCTTGCCGAAAGCCGGATGGCGGGGAGCGCGTTGCGCCCGGTTGTTGTCGCCGAAGGCAAGCCATTACCCGAAGGTTGGTCGGGCAAACTCTGGGCGGTCCATACCGGGCTTCAAGCGGCTGAAGAGACAGCGCCTGATGCCGCCTATGTTTTGTTGACGGATGCGGATATCGTTCACGCGCCCGAGACCCTGCGCAAACTCGTTGCAAAAGCGGAGCGCGAAACGCGCGCGCTCGTCTCCGTCATGGCGCATCTTGATGCGCGCGGTGTTTGCGGCAGCCTTTTGATGCCCGCCTTCATCTTTTTCTTCGAAAAGCTTTACCCATTCCGCTCAACCAATGACCCGGCATCCAAGATCGCGGGCGCGGCGGGTGGCTGTATGCTGGTGAAACGCGATGTGCTCGCCGAAATCGGCGGCGTCGAGGCGATCCGGGGGAACCTGATCGATGATTGTGCCTTGGCGCTGAAGATTAAGGATCCGACGCGTGCGAAACGGTCCATTTGGCTCGGCTTCGACCCGGGGGTTGTGAGTCTGCGGGACAACCAGGACCTTGCGACGATCTGGAAAATGGTCGCGCGCACGGCCTTCACCCAATTGCGGTTTTCAACGCTCGCACTTGTCGGTGCAGTGGTCGGCATGGTGGTAACGTACCTTGTCGGCCCACTCGCGTTCCTGACCTTGCCGCTGCATGGAAACGGGCTTGCCTTCACCCTTGGTACTTGGGTCTGGATTTTCATGATGATCGCCTATGCGCCGACGCTCTTTTTGTACAAGAAGGCGCTTTATTGGGCTTTGCTGCTGCCGGTTTCCGCGTGCTTTTATATGGCGATGACGATCTCGTCTGCGCTCAATCACTGGCGTGGTGCGGGCGGCGCGTGGAAGGGGCGCACCTATTCGTAGAGGCCTTCGTCCTTAAGCCACGCGAGCGCATCTTTAATCGCGTCGTCGATGGGTGGGGCCTCGAAACCGAGGTCGTCGCGCGCCTTTGAGCCGTCGAAAGAAAGCTTCCGCCCCGCCATTCTCACGCCTGCAAGGGGGGCTTTGGGCGGGCGCTTTGTAAAGCGCGTGAAGAGTTTGTCGTCGAGCAACGCAAACGCTGACGCCAGCCGATAAGGCACCTTAGTGGTTGGCATTTTGCGACCGCTGAGAGCACCGACTTTGTCGAGAAACGTGCGCATTTTGAGGTTCTCACCAACGAGCAGATAGCGCTCCCGGTCATGACCTCGATCGCTGGCCGCAATGATGCCGTCTGCCAACGCGCGAACATCGACGAAGTTGATGATCTGATCGAGCGTGGCCGGGATCGCCCCATTGACGAGATCGAGAAGAAGCTTGGTCGGCGCGGTGAGATTGTTATCCCCGGGCCCGAGCGGGGCGGACGGGAGAACGGCTACCGTTTCAATCGGCAGGTCTGTCTCAAGAATGAGCCGCTCCGCCCGCTTTTTCGAACGCGCATAAGCGCCGAAAAGAGCGGCAGGCTCTGCGCTGTCCTCTTGGGTGACGGTTCTTGCGACGCCACTTGGTCCGGAAATCACGGTCACGAAACTCGAACAGTAGACGAAACGCTGTACGCCCGAATCGGCGGCAGCGGTGAGCACCCGCCGCGTCCCTTCGACATTGACGGTTTGGTAGACGCTGTCATCTGGCGCCCAAAGCCCCGTATTGGCGGCAAGGTGATAGATGATCTCAACACCTTCAAGCGCGACGCGCATCATATCGCCGTTCAGAACATCGGCCTCGATATACTCTGTGCCGGTTTGAGGTCTGCCTCGAAAGGATCGGTCGAGGGCGCGGACCGCGTCACCACGGGTGGAAAGCTTGGCGACGAGGTGACGTCCGACGAACCCGTCCGCGCCGGTAACGAGCACAGAACGGCTCACGATGTCCCGCCCCATTCGTCACGGGGCGAACAGACGAGGAGCCCCTTGTCGCCGACGCTGCCAAGGACGAGTTTGCCGCCGGTGTGAACCGCGACCGAAGCGGCGGAGAAGACCTCGCCGGTCGGGTCATCAAAAAGCACAAGCATCTGACTGCCGGTGACTTTTACGATCCGCGACGGGGCGTGGGTGAAGAAAGGCCATTTGTACCGATAAAGTGCAAGCTTCATCAGGCTCGGATGCAGCGCTGCATAGATGATGCCAGTCGGGCGCACGGTGATGTTGTCCGGGCTGCCGGGGAGTTTCACCGGCTCGCGCTGACTGGCCAAGTAACGAATTTGGTTCGCTCTGGTTTCGGCAACAGCGAAAAAATTACTGCCATGATGGCCGATTGCCTGCCACCAACTCTGGATTCCAACCCCGTTCGGGAAGCTAAACTCATCAAACACTCCATCGACCTTTTCCCTAAGTCCGGGTTCCTCAAGCGTACCCCTCGTCTCCAGCCGCCCGGTTGGTTGATTGGTGATCATCTCCCAATAAGATGCAAAGCCACCGCAGTTTTTCCCATCAATGCTTACTAGAAATTCCTTTTGTTGACGTGTGCTAAACAGAAATAGGTCATTCGCACGGCACAACTTCTCATCGCGATAAATTTGAGGTTCCGATGTCTCACCATTTTCGAGTTGAAATTCGACAATTATTGTCTCGTCGCTCCCTCGATTAACAAAGGCAACATCGATTTTGTTGCTAAGAGACACCGCATCAATGCCGTGCGGCCTCAGCCCGCCCGGCACCGTGTCGATGAGGGATGAAACGGTGAGCTTTTTCTCAGAAAGCGCCTGCCACGGGACCCGGTAAATACCACCTTCCGGTGGCGTGCCATCCGCCGTCTTGGACCGCCTGTCATAGGCTGAGACGAGAAGATCGCCGCCCGGCAACTGCACCATGTCTTCGGCACCCAAAACGGAAAAGCCGCGCTCGTCGACAAGCTCCAACCGATGGCATTGGTCATGCGCGTAGATGGCATTCTTGATCGGCGCTTCGGAGCAGGCGGCAAGCACCAAAGCACCCACAAGCGCCAGAGCGTTTCGACACCTCATCCGACCACTTCGGGCATTTTGTAACGCCACTTGTCAATAAAGTGGGCGCATCGCTGCGCCACGCTTTCCGCCATCTCCGGCGAGCCTTTGAACGTGTTTTTCTTATAAGACTTTACCGATCCGAGATACGCCTCGAAGGAGGATTTGGCCGCATCAAACCCTTCGAGTTCGAGCGCACCATATATCGTCTCCAGTGTCTCCATCGGCGCGTCATTGAGCTGATCGTAGCCGATCTCAACGAAGTCCGGTGCGGCCATGCCTGCCGTCTCCGTCTCAAACCGTCGCATCATCTCATCATAGGTCGAAAGCACGACCTCATCGATGTCGACATGATCATAGGACTGGAGCGCGAAAACGGGCAGAAGCTTCTGGTAGAAGTTCCGCATCGAGAGATAAACATCGAACGGATTGCGGTGGATGTGAATGAATTTCGCGTGCGGGAACACCTGTTTGATGAACGCTGGACAGCCGGTATAGACCGGGTTCTTGATGAGAAGTGGCTTGCCTTGCTGGTATGCGAGCTTCCGCATGAAATGCGTGAACGCGAAGCGTCGGCTTGCGATCTCCGCGGGCGTGCAATCGTCGAAAAAGAGACCGCGTCGCAACTGCTCGTCGAACACCTGAGGGAAATAGATCGCGTGATAAAATGAGACCGGCGTCATGCTCGCAAGCGCGATCTCGTCCTCCTGCGGCGCGTCAGCGGTAACCGGAATGTTGTCGATGTAACGGTCTCGCGGAATGGTGCGGGTGAGAAGCGGGCGCAGATAATGCGCAATGCCGAACATGTCCCAGGGCAGGCCGGTCGCGATCGGGTCGACGAAGCCGAACGTGTCCGCTTTCACCATCACATTGTAAAGATGGGTCGTGCCGCTCCGCCAATGGCCGAGAATGAAGATCGGTGGCGGCATCTTTTCAGGTTTCGGAAGCCGCCCCTCCATCACCATTTTTTCAAGCGCTGAAATCGGTGCCCGCCCGAGTGCAGCGCCCCAGATGCCAGCGGCCTTGAGGCGCTTGTAAGGTGCAGGCAATCCGCCCCGTTTGAAGACGGCAGCAAGCGTTTTGAGATCGGCTCCGCAAAGGGGGTGTGACATGGGAACTCGCTTGATCGAACGTCGCTATTCAGTCAGCGCCTTGTCTATCGCAGGCATGAGTTCATTGTCCAATCGGCTTTGTGTGATGGGACCGATGAATTTGTGCACGATGATGCCCGCCCCATTGACGAC
>JBCBTO010000019.1:0-15874 GCA_039818625.1 Pseudomonadota bacterium | reverse complement strand
TGACCGTCCGGTACAGTTGGGACGCGCCTAACCCCCTGTTTCTGCCAGCGCTCGCTGCCGCCCGCCCGCTTTATCTTTACAAACCCGCGCATTATCTCAGGCAATATCACGTCAGCTACGCCAATGCGGACGACATGGACGAGATGGTGGAAGAACAGCGCGTTCAGGGCTGGTCCAATGTTCACGCACGGATGGGGCGCCAGTATCGGCCTGAAAATCCTGATCTTCCCTCGCTTCAACCCTGGGTGAACACAACCAAGCCGCCTGCGAAACGCTTCGTCTTCGAGCGCAATCCCTATTACCACCGGGTTGATGAGGAGGGCATTCAGCTTCCCTATATCGACAGGGTTATTTTGACCGTTGCGGAAACGCAGGTCATCCCGGCCAAGGTGGGCACCGGCGAAGCCGACCTTCAGGAACGCTATTTGCGGTTTGACGACTTCACGTTTCTGCGTGCTGCGGCAAAACGTAACCGGTTTGAAGTTGACCTTTGGGAGCGGGCATCGGGGTCAGCCTTTGCGCTTTACCCGAACCTCAACGCCAAAGACCCCGTCTGGCGCGCGCTCATGCGCGACAAGCGTTTTCGTCATGCCTTGTCGCTCGGGATTTACCGGGAAGAGGTCAATCAGGTCCTGTTTTACGGGCTTGCGACACCGAGTGCGAACACCGTGCTCCCCAAAAGCCCGCTTTTCCGGCAGGAACTGCGTGATGCTTTCACCGATTTTGACCTTGACCGCGCGAACGCCCTTTTGGACGAGATCGGCCTGAAGCGCACCGACAAAGACGGGCTGCGCACGCTGCCGGACGGTAGACCGCTTTCGATCATTGTGGATACGGCGGGCGAGAGCACGCTTGATGCGGATATCCTGTCGCTCATCTCGGAAAGCTGGCGGGAGCTTGGCATTGAACTCATCACCCGCGCATCGCAGCGCGACATCTTCCGCCGGCGTATCATAGCGGGGGAGACGCTGATGTCCGCCTGGACCGGGGTCAACAATGGTCTTCCGACCGCCGTCATGCCGCCGAACGACTTCATTCCGTACGAGTCGTCCCATTTGCAATGGCCTGCCTGGGGCAAGTTTCGCGAATCGAAAGGCAAAGGCGGTGAAGCGATTGATTACCCGCCCGCTCAGGCGCTGATGGATGCCTATGGTGTCTGGCTTCGTTCGCGCACCAAAGAGGAAAAGACCGCAGCCTGGAACACTATTTTGGATATCCATGCGGAAGAAGTCTTCACCATCGGCGTTGTGAATGGTCATAAACAGCCCGTTGTGCGCACGAGCAAATTGCGCAACGTTCCAAAAGACGGCGTGTTGAGCTACACGCCGACGGCGTATTTCGGCGTTTACAAGCCCGACCGTTTCTGGCTGGACCTCAACGAATGATCGCTTTCATCCTGAAACGCATTCTCCTGATGATCCCGACGCTGTTTTTGATCAGCGTTTTGGTGTTCATCATCATTGAGCTGCCGCCTGGCGATTATCTTGAAAGCTACATCGCCGAGCTGCAGGCGCAGGGCGAAAGTGTCGATCCGAACCGGATCGAGTTTTTGCGCAAGGAATACGGTTTCGACAAACCGCTGATTGAGCGTTATGCGACATGGGTCTGGGGCATGTTGCATTGGGATTTCGGGTATTCATTCGAATACCAAATCCCGGTCAATGATGTGATTGGCGACCGTCTTTTCTTCACCATCCTGGTGTCGTTCACGACCATTCTCGTCACATGGGCGATCGCATTTCCGATCGGCATCTATTCCGCGACCCACCAATACAGCTGGGGCGACTACGGCTTCACATTTCTCGGCCTTCTCGGCGTCGCGACACCAAACTTCCTGCTCGCGCTCATCTTGATGTATCTCGCCAATATCTGGTTTGGCACGTCCATCGGCGGCCTCATGGACCCGCAATATCTCGACCAGCCATGGTCATGGGGTAAGGTCATTTCGGTTCTGGAACATTTGTGGATTCCGGTGATCGTGATCGGCACGGCGGGAACGGCAGGCATGATCCGGCGCATCCGGGCTAACCTTCTTGATGAATTGCAAAAGCAATATGTGGTGACCGCGCGGGCTAAAGGCCTGCCACCCGGCAAGGTGTTGCGCAAATATCCGCTGCGCCTCGCGCTCAATTTCTTCATCGCAGATATCGGCAGCGTCCTGCCCGCCGTCATCTCCGGTGCCGAGCTCATCGCGATCATCCTGTCGCTTGAAACCACCGGGCCGATCCTCATTCAAGCTCTGCAGAGCCAGGATATGTATCTGGCTGGCTCATTCTTGATGATGCTGTCATTTCTCACCGTGATCGGCGTGCTGATTTCCGATCTGGCGCTCGCAGCCCTAGACCCGCGCATCAGGCAGGGTGAGCGCGCATGAACAAGCATGAGCCCATTTCATCGGCCGGTCGCCGGTTTGTGAGCGAGAAGCCGTTCGATCCCTACGCGATTGAGGCGCTCAACCCGGAGCAGGAGCGCTTATCGAAAGCATCCCAATCGCAGCTCATCTGGTGGGCATTCCTCCGCCACAAGCCCGCAGTCATCTCGATGTGGGTACTGATCGGCTTCATTTTCATCGCCATCTTCTGCGAAGTGCTCGCTCCCTACGCACTCAACAAGCGTCATATCAACGAGATATACGCCCCACCCAAGGTTATCCGCGTGTTTCACGAGGGCGAGTTCCACCGCCCCTTCGTCTACGGCTGGACGATGCAACTCGACCTCGACACGCTGAAACGCGAATACACCGTGGACAAAACCCAAGTCTATCCGCTCGAAGTCTGGTGCCGGGGTGAGAGCTATCGCATGTGGGGGCTTTTCGAATGGGATCGACATCTCTTTTGTGCCGCGGATAACGGACCGATGTTTCTCTTCGGCACCGACAGGCTCGGTCGTGACATCCTCTCCCGCATGCTATACGGCTCGCGGATTTCGCTCACGATCGGGCTTCTGGGTGTCCTGGTTTCGCTGGTGCTCGGCGTGATCCTTGGCGGCCTTGCGGGCTATCTCGGCGGGTGGGTCGATACTGTGATTCAACGGGTGATCGAAGTTATTCAGTCAATCCCAACCCTGCCACTTTGGCTTGCGCTCGCAGCCATCATGCCCGTCCACTGGAGCCCGCTCTTTGTCTATTTCGGCATCACTTTTATTCTCGGGCTCCTCGACTGGACAGGGCTTGCCCGGGTGGTGCGTTCGAAACTCCTAGCGCTGCGCGAAGAAGACTATGTGATGGCCGCCAAAATGATGGGAGCCGGCACATCGCGCATCATCAGAAATCATCTGCTGCCCGGCGTCACGAGCCACCTGATTGCGACAGCAACACTCGCCATTCCAACGATGATCCTCGCCGAAACGGCGCTCAGTTTCCTCGGCCTCGGGCTGCGCGCGCCGATCACAAGCTGGGGTGTGTTGCTCGTTGAAGCGCAAAACATCAACGCGGTCGCACTTTATCCCTGGCTTTTGACACCGACAATCCCGGTCATAATCGTGATACTTGCGTTCAATTTCCTAGGAGACGGGTTGCGCGATGCGGCAGACCCGTACAAGCATTAACGGAGACCTTTGACGGTTTAAGATGGGGCAGATGATGGGCGATGTGACAGACGGGCAAAGTGTGTACCGCGTTATGATTTACAGTCACGACACGTATGGGCTCGGCCACCTGCGCCGGTCGCTCGCGATTGCCGATGCGCTCGTCAAACGCTTTTCGAACATTCACGTACTGATCATATCGGGATCGTCGGTGGCTCATGCGTTCACCGCGAAAGACCGGGTGACCTTCGTCACGCTTCCACCAGTCACGAAATTCAAAGACGGGGGATATGGGTCTGTTGATATTTCGGTCACGTTCGACGATGTGATCGCGCTCAGGCAATCACTCATCATACAGGCCGCGAAAGACTTTTCGCCCGATCTCTTCCTCGTCGATAAGGAGCCCTGCGGTCTTCATGGCGAGGTATTACCGGCACTTGAAATCGTCCAGAAAAGCGGCGCAACCATCGTTCTCGGCCTCAGAGACGTGCTTGATGAGCCGCGCGCGCTGGAAGACGAATGGAAGCAAAAGGGCGCGTTTGACGCCATTGAGACGTTCTACGAGGAAATTTGGGTCTACGGTTGCGAAGACTTTTACGATCCGCTTCAGGACTTGCCATTTGCAGACGAGACCCGTCGCAAAGTTCGGTTCCTCGGCTTTTTGAGGCGCGAGGCGCCGGTCGCATCGCTTAACACAACTTATGAGACCGTGACCGACAACAGCGTTCTCGTAATGGCAGGCGGTGGCGGCGATGGCGAGGCACTGATGCATGCAACGATGAATGCGATCGAGCATAGCCCGTCGGACTTGCCTTTAAACCTCAATTACATCTTTGTGCTTGGCCCGTTCATTCCGGGAGACAGCGAGGATGCACTCCACAGCCGCGCCGAATCGCACGAGCGCATTTTTCTGCGCCGTTTCGACACCCAGATCGAAGCGCTTTATGCAAAAGCGGAACTCGTGATTGCGATGGGTGGCTACAACACATTTTGCGAGATCATGTCGTTTGACAAAAAGGCTCTGATCCTGCCTCGCATTGAGCCGCGGCTTGAACAATGGATCAGGGCTGACCGGGCCCGTGAGCTTGACCTCCTCGCCTGTCTCGACCCAAAATCCGCACAAAATCCGGGCTATATGAACACAGCAATCGCGACGGCCATGGATCGCCCGACACCTTCGCAATCACACACCGTTCCGGATTTTGGTGGGTTGGAACGCCTGTGTGACGTGATAGCCTTTTTTATGGTGCGCCAACCATTGAGCCGCGTAATCGCTGTTTAGAGCCATTCGAAAGGCGCCATGGAACCCCGACTGTTTCGATATATCTGGAAGCACACCAAGACGCAGCAGCTCTTCATCCTGCTCATGGTTTTGTGCTCGATCCCGATTTACTTCGTCGTTCTCGAACTGCCCAAGCGGATCGTTAACGGCCCGATCATGGGTGAGGCGTTTCCGGAAACCGACAGCACGCAGCGCTACTTCGAGCTGACATTCGGCTGGCCTTTTGTCGGCGATGGCAATCCACCGATCACGCTTTTTGAGGGCGTTGACCTCACCCGGATGGAAGCGCTGTTGTTTCTGAGCTTCGGCTTCCTGGCCTTTGTGATGATCAACGGGCTTTTGAAATACATCATCAACACATACAAGGGCATTCTTGGCGAGCGCATGTTACGGCGCTTGCGCTACGAGTTGATGGACACACTTTTGCGGTTTCCAATCCGCCGGGTGCGCAAGGCGCGTGGCTCGGAAATCGCAAGCATGGTCAAAGACGAAGTCGAGCCATTGGGTGGCTTTATCGGCGACTCGTTTGCGCTACCGATTTTCCAACTCGCTCAGGCGCTGACCGCGCTCGCCTTCATTATGATGCAAAGTTTTTATCTCGGGCTCATCGCCGTCGGTATGATCGCGATTACAACGGCAGTCATACCGCCCTTGCGCCGCCGGTTGATCACCCTTGCACGGATGCGCCAGTTGACAGCACGCGCGCTTGCAGGCCGGGTGGGCGAAATCGTCGATGGTATCGAAGATATCCGGGTCAATGACACGTCCTTCTTCGAGCGGTCCGACCTGATCCGCAGGCTTGGCGAAATCTTCTACATTCGCTTTGACATTTATCGCTGGAAGTTCTTCGTCAAGTTTCTGAACAACTTCCTCGCACAGATGACACCGTTCCTGTTCTACATGATCGGCGGGTTTTTCGTGATCATGGGGAGTCTCGATATCGGCCAGCTTGTGGCCGTGATTGCCGCTTATCGGGATCTTCCACCACCGGTCAAAGAGATCATCAACTGGGACCAGCGACGTCTCGACGTGCAAAGCAAATACACGCAGGTGGTCGAACAATTCGCAAGCGATGACGAGCCCATAAACTTTGAGCTTCAAGCTGTGGCCGCGGAGTGCCCACCTCCGCTGCAAGGCAAGATTGCTGCGAACTACATGACGATCATGACGGAGTCCGGGCAAAAGCTCATTGATGGTCTGTCCGTCAGCTTCGATCTCAATGATCGCGTTGCCGTTTTGGGCAATTCAAGCAGCGGCAAGGATGTCTTCGTTGAAGCGCTCGTCGGCATTCACGCCATTGATCATGGATCGCTCGTCGTCGGGACGCACAATATCGAGACCATGCCCGACGCGGTCAAAGGCCGCCGAATGGCTTATGTGAGCGACGACCCTTATTTCAAACGTGGCACAATCGAAGAGACAATCGCTTACGGGCTGCGTAGCTCTATCATGGGCGACACGGTCAGTCGCAGCGATACGATTTCGGATGCTGACAAGAAACGCTATTTCCGTGAGACGCAGCTCACCGGTCAGCCCTATTTCGATCCGGATGGCGACTGGACGGACTATGAAAGCGCGGGCGTCGCGGACATGGTTGAACTGGATGCCATCATCCTCGACTGCCTAGACGCCGTCGGCCTCAGCCAGGATGTTTATGAATTTGCGCTTTATTCGCGGCTTGATCGGGACGACACCGAACTCATCACATCTATGATGCAAATGCGCCGTGCGTTCCGCCTGATGGTGCGCGATGAAAATCTACGCGGCCTCATAGAGTATTTCCGACCAGACCACTACCACAACCAGTCGACGATCTTTCAAAACATCGTCTTCGGCTCCATAGTGAAGCCGGAAAACTTCGATGGTGATTTGCAGAACGACCCGGACTTTCTCGCCATCCTTGCCATGAACGGATGCGATAAGGTCCTTTTCGAGTTGGGTGTGGAGGTTTCCAACATCCTTGTTGGTCTTCTGGGCGGTGTTGAGACAAATCTCAACCTTCTCCACCGTCTCGGTTTGATGGATGAGGCAGAGCTTGCGCATTACGCTGAACTTTTGAAGGTTCCGGCCGATATCAAATGGGAAACGGCGAGCGACGAGGCAAAGCGAGATTTTCTCATTCCGGCGATGCGCTACCGGGAGCCGAGACACCGGTTCGGCGTGCTTGAACCGGAAACTCGCAGGCTGATTGTGGAAGCGCGCAAAAATCTGCGTTTGCGGTCGTCAGAGCGGGTGCGTGAAGCGATCCAGTTCTACAATCCAAACCGCTACAACCACTCGGAAAACATCGGTGCGAATTTGATCTTCGGCTATCTGAATTCGCAAAAAGCCGACGTTGAGAACACCATTCGCGATCTCATTTACAAGCTTTTGAGCGACAACAACCTCGTTCACAAGCTGATGAAAGTTGGGCTCAAAAAACAGGTCGGCAATGGCGGGCAGGATTTGAGCGACACACAGCGTCAAAAACTCAATCTGGCGCGTGCCCTTGTAAAAAAACCGGATATCATCGTGGTCAACAACGCGCTTTCCCATCTCGACAGGGATAGCTTCTCCAAGCTTTTCAACCGCATTCTGGACCGCCATGACGGTGGACTGGTCTGGGCCTTATCAAGGTCAGATATTTCCAAATACTTTGAACGCGTGCTAAAATTCGATAATGGTCGTCTCATTGAGAATGAGGCAATGGCGTCGCCAGGGGATCAGACGCCGCAGAGGGAGCGAACAGGGGCAGACGTATGACGCTCGACAGAGTTGCCAGTCTCTTGGCATCAATTCCGCTTTTCAGTAGTCTTGATCTCGCCAAGATAAAATTGCTTGTGCTCGCTTCTGATCGCGTTCAGTTCGATAGCGGTCAGATATTGTGTAAGCAGGGCGACTACGGAGATGCGGCTTTTGTCATTCTGGATGGCGATGTGCGCGTGTTCGTCAGTCACGACGCCTCCAGTATGGAGGTTGCGCGCCTTAAAAGCGGGTCCATTGTTGGTGAATTCTCTCTGCTTTATGGGGGTGAGCGGCTGGCGACCGTCGAGGCGGCAAGTGACGTTGTCGATACGTTGAAGATCTCCAAGGATGACTTCCTGACCATGATGCGGGATTTTCCGGAAATGACCGTGGTTGTTCTGGAACATATGGCGCGCAGCCTCTCCGAAGCGCAGGAGGCTCTCGCCAGCACCCGGCAGGAGTTGGACGACCTTAAGGTCAAGGCGGGCCACGGGTGATGGCGTCGTCCCCGTCGACCAGGCAGTAGCGCGTTCCATCACAGTGGCAGGTCCTTCCAAACTCATCATCGTCATGAAGGGCTATCCACGTCTTTCGGAAACCTTCATCGCGCAGGAATTGCTTGGCCTTCAAAAGCTCGGACTCACCTTCGATATATGGGCGTTGCGCAAGCCGACGGATGATAAGGTCCACGCTCTGCACGAAGCGATTTCAGCACCGGTTTTCTATCTTCCTGAATATCTCCACCGCGGCATCTGGCGCGTTTTCAAGGCGTATCTTCACTGGCGGCGTCATCCTCATTTTAAGACGCTGTGGGCGGTCTTCCGGCGCGACTTTGCCCGCGACCGATCCATCGACCGTGTGCGCCGGCTGGGCCAGGCGCTTGTTCTGGCGCGGGAGGCGGATTGCAATGGCACTCTCTTTTACGTCCACTTTCTGCATACGCCCGCAAGTGTCACCCGTTACGCAGCTTTGCTTGTCGACCGACCGTGGTGCTTCTCCGCACACGCGAAAGACATCTGGACGACGCAGGACTGGGAAAAGTCCGAGAAAATCGCCGATGCTGCGTTTGGCGTGACCTGCACCGCGTTTGGCGCGCGGCATCTGCAAGCGCTGGCCTCAGATACCGGCAAAGTTGATCTCGTCTATCACGGCCTTGATCTCAGCCGCTTTCCGCCACCACCGGCACGATCGATGAGCCGGGTAAACGACAAAATCCATATCGTCTCGGTCGGTCGGCTTGTGGAGAAAAAAGGCTACGCCCTTTTGCTGGAGGCACTCGCCGGCCTCCCCGCGCATCATGATTGGACCTTCACCCATATCGGCGGCGGCGCTTTGTCAGATGATCTTCGAAAAATGGCACAGTCGCATGGTATCGGCGCGCGCATCACATGGCTTGGCGCACAAAGTCAGGACCGCGTCGTTGACCTCTTGCGCGAAGGCGATGTGTTCGTTCTTCCAAGTCGCATTGCAAAAGACGGCGACCGCGATGGATTGCCGAATGTTCTGATGGAGGCCGCGAGCCAGAAATGCCCGATCGTATCGACAAAGGTCGCCGCGATCACCGAGTTCATTTCCGATGAGACATTCGGATATCTCGCCGAGGCGGACAATGTCGCGTCACTCGCCCATCAACTGAGTGCGGCGCTGTCTGAACCCGAGGAACGGACACAGAAGGCGGAACGACTTTACGCACGACTGACTTCCAGTTTCACCTTTGATGCGGGTCTTCGCCATCTCGCCAAACGCCTTCACGACGCGATGGATGATCGGCATGGACTTTGAGCGAAGCGCCCGCGATGCCGATCAGGCGATCGCTTTCTACGCCCCGCTCAAGTCACCCGATGATCCCGTGCCATCGGGCGAGCGCACGATCGCCCGCCTTCTGATGTTGGCTCTTTCACGCGCGGGGTTCAATGTCCAGGTGATGAGCAATCTCAGAAGCCTTGATATGAAAGGGGATCCCGCGTTCCAGGGCGCGTGTTTTGATGCCGCGATGCGCGAGCGCGACCGCATAATACAAACCCTCACCGAGGGGGGCACGGCGCGCCGTCCGCACCTCTGGTGCACTTATCACAACTACTACAAGGCACCCGATCTCATCGGACCTGCGATCGCCGATGCGCTCAACATTCCCTATGTGGTGGTCGAAGGCACTCGGGCGAAGAAACGGCTCAACGGCCCCTGGGCGCGCTTTGCGGAGGCGACCGAGCAAGGGCTTGACCGCGCTGACCTCATTTATTCGTTCACCGACCACGACGAACAGGCTTTGCGCGTTCATCAGCCCGAGGGCCAACTCCTGAAACGCCTTTCCCCGCTGATCGATCAGAGCGGGATCACACCGAGAATGGGACCACCATCGCAGCCATTTCAAATCCTGACCGTCGCCATGATGCGCCACGGTGCAAAACGAGCGTCCTATGACGCGCTTGTTCCAATCGCCCGAATGCTCTCACCCGGTATCTATCAATGGACGATTGTCGGCGACGGGCCAGCGCGTGATGATATCGAAGCGGCATTCGCGGGCATGGGCCTGACGGTACGCTTTGCTGGAGCGTGCGGCGATGCTGCTGCACTTCGGGCGATTTACCGCGATCATGACGTGTTCGTGTGGCCCGGCATCGATGAGGCAATCGGCATGGTCTATCTTGAGGCGCAGGCCCACGGCCTGCCGACGCTTGCGCATGATCGCATCGGCCCGCGCAGCGTTTTGCCGCCACACGGTCTCTTCGCGCCGCAAACGGCAAGCGAGGACATCGCAACCGAGCTTGAAAGACTTGCGACCGACCCGCAATATTACGCCATGCGCTCCGATCAGGCCCGGTTCCACGTTGCGCAGAACCACGATATAGACGTAGCCGTCACCCGCCTGACGGAAGGGTTCGCGCTTTTATGAAGCTTTTTATCCTCGTCACCCACCTTCACGGCACGGGCCATTTTGTTCGCATGGCGGAGATCGCGCGACGTTTTGTTGAGCGAGGTCACACCGTCACGCTCGTTACAGGCGGGTTTCCCCTTCCCCACATCGCGCTCGACCGCCGCATCGAGCTTACGCAACTCCCGCCAGTCGGGAGTTTCGGGCTCGACTTCTCAAAGCTCGACACGGGAATAGGTGTGGCTGATGGGACATATCTGGAGGCGCGCGCGCGGCTCGTATCGCGTCTTTTTGAAGAGCATCAACCCGACTGTCTTATCACCGAGCTTTTCCCGTTTGGCAGGCGCACACTTGCCCGCGAATTCTCCGCCGTGTTGGAAACCGCACGCACAAGCCCCTGGCGACCACTCGTCTTGTGCTCGGTTCGCGACGTGCTGGAACCACCCCGCACAGTGCGAAAGGCGGAATTCGCGCGACGTATGGTGGCGGACTTCTATGACGGCATTCTCGTCCATGGCGACCGGGATTTCATCAGCCTTGATGAGAGTTGGCCGGGCGTGGAGGACTTACCAGTTTCGCTCCACTACACAGGTTATGTGGCCGACCATGGTTCAAACCTTGTGCGGGGTGATGATCCGGTTGCAACGTCCGGGCACCGAGACACCATTCTGGTTTCCGCAGGCGGGGGGCCGCTCGGCACCAGGCTTTTCGATACAGCCCTCGATCTGTGTGTCAGCGGCTATAGAGCTGATCGGACATGGCGCTTTCTGGTCGGCGGTGGGGATCGGGAGACGCAGATTGAACGTCTCAGGGTCCGCGCTCGTGACTGCGCAAATGTGGTAATCGAAGCCGTCCGGGCGGATTACACGGCGCTGCTCGCCAACGCGCATCTCGTCATTCAACGGGCGGGCTATAACAGCTTCCTCGACTTTGTACGCTTCTTGAGGCCAACGGTTCTTTGCCCTTATGACGATGGCGGTGAACGCGAACAGACACTGCGCGCAGAAGCGGCGGCAAAGATGTTTTTGACGCCTATGTTGCCCTCGGAACAACTCACTGTGGATGCCTTGGGGTTGGCTTGTGAAGACGCACTCGCGATACCGGCGAAGGAGATCACACGACTTACTCTAAAGGGCGGCGACCGCACCGTTCAAATCATCGAAGACATGCTTTCAGCGCGACGATCGATTTAGAGGCCCATTGAAGCAATGACTTATCTCAGGCTGATCGCTCAAAACTAGGTGATTTGGCAGGTTGTAGGCGGTGGCACGTTGCAATGCGTAGTGTCATTGGTCCGAAGTCGAGCTAAGTTAAGGTCACTGAAATAGCTTCACGCAGGGAGAGACACATGACACGACTTCTTGGAGCCTTTCTGGCTCTCACGCTTATGGCGGGTGGCGCTTATGCCGGCGAAACAGCATCGCCCGAAGGTGCCAAACAGTATTTCGTAAACCTGAAAGACGGCGACACGGTTTCAAGCCCTGTCACGGTTGTTTTCGGCCTGAAGGGTATGGGCGTTGCACCCGCAGGTGTCGAGAAAGAGGGAACCGGCCATCACCACGTCCTGATAAACCGCGCGCCACTTGGTGAGGGTGAGGATGGCAAAGAGGAATTCAGCTTACCGATCCCGGCAGATGACCAGCACAAGCATTTCGGTAAAGGGCAGACAGAGGTGTCACTCGACTTGCCTGCCGGAACGCATACGCTTCAGCTCGTGCTCGCAGACCATAACCACATTCCGCACAATCCGCCTGTGACATCTGACGTCATTACGATCACGGTGAAGTAAAGCACCCTTTTGCGCGTCATGCGCACGCCAATCGAAAGGCCCGGCGCTTCATAACGCTCCGGGCCCTTTTCGTATGTGAACGCGCACATCTCTTTGGCCCGACGCCTGCAGAATGGTTAATGCGAGGCTGAAGAGCTGCAATTCATATGATTATTGCGAGGATTTTCGGGCAAATCCATCAGTAATTGTGGCCAGAATTAGGCCTTTCCGTCAGCATCCAAAGTATTGCCCACGAGAAGTTTCCCGATATGGTTAATTTGGCCTGTTTTCCTCAATTTTAATCTTGCTTTCGTGGAATTTATTACGCTACGTTTCTAATCGTGCGGCAATCACGACAGAACAGACTATATTTGCACAAGAATTAGGCAGTTCTTTTGACGTAACCCGCGCTTCGTTGTTTTGTGTCGAGTCCGAGTTCTGACATGGTTGAGCGCGTCCAGCTTGAAATTCTGATTGAAAAAATCCGCACCTTGTCCGCATCCGAAATGCGTGATGTCGCCAAATTCGGCAAGGTGAAAGGATACTCCAAGCATTATCTCGATTTGAAAGAGAATTTGCGAACTATGGCCGCGTCAGCAAAGGCCATGTACGGGGTGGATTTCGAGGCTGACATTACAGCGATCACGCCGATCACGTTTCGCGGGATGATCCCGAACGATGTGTTCATCGCCGAGCGTGATCAGCTCGTGACAGTCGGTGAAGCCTTGGCGGGCAAGCTCACCGAGTATGCGCAGCACCAGAAAATTGTCAGCTTGTCGCAAAAGACGGAGCCGACCATCATGCAGCCTCCTCGCTCTTCGATGTCGCCGCCATCGACCCCATCCACCATGCCGGTGACGGCATCGCCGTTGTCCGCCCCTGCCTCCAGGCTCAGCGGATCCGTTGGTATGCGCAGCAGACCGCGCCGTATTTATTTCTCGTCCACCTTCACAACACAGACGACCGCTGACCTGAAACGCTGTTTGATGACGGCGGACTGTCGCCCTTTTCCTGACGAAGGGGTTGATCTCCTCAACACTTCTTACGAACCGCTGCGCGCGTCCCGCGAGATGAAATCCTGCGAAGGGGCGGTCATCTGTCTCGTGGCACCAGACCCTGTGGCGAAACCCTCCAGACCCGGCGGGCTCCCGCAAGTCGCGCAGCTGGCCGTGGCACCCGGCGCAACCAGCCCCGCTGTTTCCGTTGAGATCGACGGGGGAAAGCCAACCGGCACGCTCTCGCAAAATATCGGCTATGGCGATCCGAAACTCGTTGCGAGCAATACGCATCCGCGCGAGCTCATGGATGAAGCGACGAAAGCACTCGCCATCCAAAATGCCATGACTGATCTTGGCATTGCACTCTCGCTTTTTCCGAACTGGGTTTTCTTCGCTGTTCAAAATGTTCTGGAAAAAGACCTGCCCGCCTCTTACCAAAATTTCATCTCGTTTCGCACGACCGGCGACCAGCTTTCATTTGACGATGGCCAGGCTGTGGTGGAAGTGTTTAAAAGAGCCAACCGAGACAATCGCTAGGCCTTAAACCACTAAACACCCGGGAATTGTTATGGACCAGAGTCTTATTCAGGCGCTTTTGCACCCGCCGGTCTATCTCGTCGTCAACATCACGCTCTTCATCTGCGGCATTTTGGTTCTGTTGATGCAGCCGGGTTTCATGCTCCTGGAGATGGGGTCGGTGTCGCGCAAAAACGCGATCAACAACGTCTTTAAAAACTTCATCGATCTCTGCCTTTGCGGCCTTTTCTTCTGGTGGATTGGCTATGACATCCTGAATGGCACCAGTTCTCTGACGCCTGTTCTCGCGGCGATTGGACTTACCAAAGATGCAGCGGGTGCTGCAAATGCCATTTTACCAACGGAATCAATCTATCTTTTCTTCCAGTTCGTGTTCGCATCGACCGCAGTTACGATCACCAGCGGATGCGTGACTGGCAGGGTGCATCCGTTTCACTATGTCGTTTATTCGGTCGTCTTTTCTTCCGTTGTCTACCCGATCATAGCCTTTGTGGTGTGGAACCCCATCGGCATTTTGAATGGCGTCTTCACCGATTTCGCGGGTTCCGTCGTGGTGCACGCGACAGGCGGGTTCGCAGGACTTGCTGGCGCTTTGCTGATTGGGCCACGCATCGGCTATTATCGCCACGGAGCAGACGACTACGGGGTCGATGTCGTCGATGCGCTTGCCGAAAGCCATCAGCCGCACAACATTCCGATGGCGGCGTTGGGCGTGTTTTTGTTGTGGCTCGGCTGGTACGGGTTTAACGCTGGCACGCTCTTTGCGGCCGGTGTGCCCGCCTTCACCGCAGTCGAGGGAACCGACCTTCTGTCGGTCCTGACGCCCATTTTCGACACGTTTGGCCAAATCGTCATCAACACGACGCTCAGTCCATGCGCGGGGGCGTCCATCGTTGCGCTGGCGCTTCTTTTGACCAATCAGGAAATCGACATGCTCGCGATCTTGAATGGCGCGATTGCTGGGCTTGTCGGCATAACAGCATCCCCCGATATCGCGCCCGGCATCGCGGCCATCCTGATCGGGGCTGTCAGCGGCTTCATCTTTCTCGGCACGCGCGCTCTGCTCGATGCGGCCCGCATAGACGATCCGGTGTCGGCATTTTCAGCCCATGGCACACCCGGTATTTTTGGAGCCGTCGTCGTGGGGATAGTTTCTCCGGGCGGACTTGATCTGGCTCTCGTTTTATCGCAACTTTCCTTTGCGCTGTTGATCGCGGCCTTCTCGTTCGTCGCCGCGTGTGGTGTCTTCGGGTTGAGTGTTTTTCTCTTGCGCGTGTGCGGATTGCTGCCATTCTTCAAGGGCGAAATCCTTCCGGGATACAAAGGCAATTATCTGCGCGTTGAGACGGATTACGAGCTTGAAGGACTGGACCAGTATGTACACGGTCGGGACGCCTACAATATCTACGAAAATGCGTGATCCGTTTTCCCTGAGGTCAAGGCGGGCGAAGACGCTCGCCGCGACGATGCTTCTGTTTGCCGTCGTTCAGCATCCCTTTGATGCGCGGTCGCAGGAAACCGGCGGTCAGCTAAGCCTCGAGAGTTTGAACACGGCGCTTCAAGGCGCTGCGACGCCCGAGGATGAAGAGGTATCCGGCTCGCAGGACGCTCCACCGCTGACAGCGGCCCTTCAGGTGGAAACGGAGGCGGCTGTTCCCGGCACTGATGACGCAAGCGAAGTGCCCTCACTTCCGCTCGACCTCAGCGCGCTCGAAAATGCGCTTACCGCCGGTCAAAACGCCCAGAGTGACGACGAAACGTCAGCCAGATCACCGCAGAAAACTCTCGTGCCCGCGTCACAACGGTTGAAGCCGGACGTTTTGAATGCATTGAAAAAAGCTTTGGCCGCGCGGGCGGCGACAACGTCGCAGACTGCCGCTGGCAAAACGACCTTGTCGAAAACCTCGAAACCCGCGACGCAACCCAAATCGGCGGCGGTGTCAGAAGTGTCCCCCGTTAAGGCGTCTGCAGGTGCTGACGCATCACTCGCGGCGGCTCAACCTAAGCCGCTGACCCTGGCATCCAACGCGTCTTCATCCTGCGCTTTTGAGCCGAATTTCGACAATCGCACGACATCTTTAAAAGCTGGCGTTGCCAAGAGCGACATTGTCAGCATCTACTTCCCGCAGAAATCGCACAAGCTCGACATCCAATCGATGGCCAAACTT
>JBCBTO010000018.1:0-15968 GCA_039818625.1 Pseudomonadota bacterium | reverse complement strand
CGCCCACGAGCAGGTCCAAAAAACCAAGAACAAGCGATCCCTCGAGCGCTTTCTTGCCGCCGATCAGGCCTATGTGCTGACAACCCTGCATGATATCGAACGGCGACTGCGGGCCGTGGGACAAAACCCAGCACAGCTCCTAAAAGAAGCATACCGGCGCGCTGAACGCGCGACGGATTTCGTGAAACTCGCCCGCGCCCGTGATCAGATCGGATTCGCCACTCTTCTCGCCAGCGAATGCGGCTTAAGTGCTGCTCAGACGGACAAGATCACCAAGGATAGCTCAGGCTTTGCGCTCGCCATCTGTCTGAAATCGCTCGCGCTTCCGCTGCACATCGCGAATGAAGCTTTTCTGCTCATCAATCCGGCGCTCGGTCAGGACATCAATCAATTTTTCATGCTGGATTGGTTCTACGCGCAGATTTCGCCCATGGGCGCAAAGCATCTGGTTGACCAGTGGCAAACCAAAGAGCCACAGAAAAAAGCCGATCTTCATGTCGGTATTCATCAGGGCAGGTCCCGTGGCGAAGCGAGCCAAACGCAGCAAGTCGTTTCCGCGACGCGGCGCAAGAGCAGGATTCGCAAACGGCTCACAAGCACGGCACGTTGAAAGGGTAAATAGACGCCACGACGCTACTCGACGAGCGTCAGGTCATGACGACCGGCCGTGCTCTCCCGCTCGATAATCCACAAATCCGGATCAAAGCGCGCCTCTTTTTCGAGGCGTTGCCTGATAAGATCTTCCTCGCCAGCACTCACGAGGGCGTGGAACGCGCGTTCATCGCCGTCCAACAAAGCTTGCGGAGCGGGTCCGTATAAATCAGCTGTCCCGTCCAAGCGATTGACGATGATGAAGATCGCGCCGCCTTGTGACGCACCGCGGCGGGTCAGAGCGGCGAAATCGCCATCCGTTTGGCAACGCCGCAGATACGCGCTCACCCAGAAGTCACTTGAAAGCCGCATGGACCTTAAAGCTGATTGAGTTTGACAAGTTCATCAAGGACAGCGGTTGTTATCGTTCCTGTCGGCTGAAGCCCGCGTTTTTCGGCAAAAGCGCGCACCGCTTCGCGCGTCTTACTGCCGACGACACCGTCGACGACCAAGGTGCCAAATCCGAGATTTGAAAGAGCCTTTTGCACTTTCTTGATCCCGTTGACGTCGGAGATGACATCGGAGCCAACTCGTGCCTTCGGCTTTTGGGGCTTGCTCGCAGGCTGCAGGTGCGCCACGCGCTGTTGCTGCGCAGCTGTGGCCTTTGCCAATCGCGCACGGACTGCCGCATGGTAACCGAGGTCTTCCGGTGACAAGCGAATGTGCTCCAGGAGAGCGGAACTCGCCTCATTGGTGACCGTTTGGCCGAACGCACGCTGATAAAGGCCGACTGCGACGCGGGTTCTAGCCCCCATCACGCCGTCCAAATCCGCGTTATAGTAGCCGCGGTTTGCGAGTTCTTCCTGAATCGCTTTTACGAGTGGGTCGACCGTAGCGTCTGCCTTGCGTTCTAAAATGATTTCACGCGTCTTCGGCCTTGGTATCGCAGCAGTCACAGCGGGACTGACCTCTGGTTCAGCTTTCGCCGTCGTTTGGCTGGCGAAAAGAGGGGCCGGATGTTTTCCAGTTTGCAGATAAAGCGCGTTGACTGAGACGGCGGACAAAAGCCCCACCACGACGCATGAGGCAATCACTTCGCGTTTGCTGGTTTGCCAGAACGACAACGCCGCTCCTTTGAAGCCACCTCCGACCGCTCCATATGCGAGGTTCGGTTGACGCGCGGTCCCGCTATCACTGCGTTCCGCGCCAATGGCTGCCAGAAAGTCTTTGCCCTTTACCATCGTCATCTCCTAGCCGGAAAGCCGCACCGCTTTCTCAGCCCCTTCATCTTCGAGTTTTGCCGCGCGGACACCATCCGCTTTTGTCAGCAACTTCGGCTCAACCTTCTCACCGTTTCGTACGACCAGAGGCTCAACATTGATGGCGCGAGCTTCGCAATCAAGCGGTATATAAACCGTTACACAAGTGCCGCGTCCAAGCTCACTTTCGAACACCACGCGCCCTCGGTGTAACTCGGCCAATCCCTTGACGACGGATACACCAAGGCCAGTTCCCTCATAGCGACGGTCGAGCGCACTGTCCGCCTGAAAGAAGGGTTGGCCGATGCGCTTAAGGTCAATGTCCGACATGCCGATGCCCGTGTCGCGCACAAAGTAAGCGAAATTCCGCCCTTCGACCCTGACGCCGACAACGACGCTGTCGTCTTTATCAGAGAACTTAAGCGCATTTGAGATCAGATTGATCAAGATTTGCCGGCAGGCTCTGGGGTCTGCAACCGCCAGCGGCAGGTCTTTCGGGATCATAGTTTTGAGGTGAATGCCGCGCAAATCCGCCTGTTGGCTCATGATGCTGGTACAGGTGCGCACGAGATGATCGACTTCGAAGGGCTCGGGCACGATGTCGAATGTACCGCTTTCGATTTTCGACATATCCAGAATGTCCGTCACAACCTGCAAAAGATGGCTGCCGGATTCCCGGATGAGGCCGACATATTCTTTCTGCTTCGCATTGCGCAGTTCCTCGAACAGGCCCTGCTCGAGAATCTCCGAAAATCCGATGATGGCATTGAGCGGCGTGCGCAGTTCATGGCTCATGTTTGCGAGGAAGCGACTTTTCGCATCGCTCAGTTCCTGCAGGTTTTCATGGGCCTCCAGGAGTGCGTCCTCCTGGGCACGGCGCTCATTCACATCATGGGTGATTGCGACAATGCCGACGATGGATTGTTCCTCATTCCAGATCGGTCGGCAGCGCATTTCCACCCAGGAAAAGTCGTGTTCAACATCTCCGAGGGTCGACTGGAGTTCCGTCGGGCGTCGCACAGCCGTCTTAACCCGGAACTCACCGACAAGCGGCAGGCCGCGCGAGACAACATCCGACATCAACGTCATGTAGGCCGGTCGATCGGCAACGTGAACGCGAGACAGGAAACCGTCCGCCTGGAGCGCATCGGGATCAACGCCCATCAAAGTGCGGGCGGATGGCGAGGCGAACACGACGTCGCCCGTAGGCTCATGGCGGGTGATGAGGTCGGTCGCGTTTTCGGCGAGCAAGCGATAACGCTCCTCGTTTTTCGCAAGCCTGAGTTCGGTCTGGCGATAAACGGCCTGAACGCGGAACGTTAGGGCAGCGCAGTATAAAATCACGGCGATTGGACCGAGCGCGAGGCCCAGCGGTTCGCTGCTTGGGATTGCAGGATAAGCTGAAAGGGCATTCACCTCTTCCAGGATGAACAGGAGTGCAAGGCCGACGAAGACCGCACCAAGACCGCACAGAACAACGCGGCGGCGCTCCGAAAGAGCTGCCTCAAAGGGGATGATCAATAACCAGACCAGTGCGAAAGACTGAGTACCGCCGGTCAGCGCACACACGGTGCAAATCAATCCAGTCACTGCAAGCGATGTGATGAAGAACGCGGTGTCGAGCGAGCGTGTTCTGACGATCGTCGCCGCCGCGACCAGGGGGCCCAGGAACCAACCAAAGACGAGTGCCATTTCATGGGTCACCTCCCCTTGGCTCAGTACCCAAAGGGGAAACGCCAACAGGGCCAACGCACTCGACATGATCTGCGTTGCGAGAAACTGACGGTGGGCGGAGGACCAGTTCTCCCCCGGCCTCACTTCAACAGACAGCAAATGTCTTACGACTTCAAACATACCTGGCGACACTTAACCGCTTGCTGGCCATCGTGGGGTCAACTTGTGCTCAACGTCCCACGTTCTCTTTAGCAAATGTCGCATGACGGGCCTTAAGAACCCTCTAAGGGCATGCCCCTCACGCGGTGAAACCGTTGCCCAAATAGCCAAATCCAGCGTTTTTCGTCTTCTTTTGCTTTTATGGTTTCCAATATCTTAATCTTGAAGCGGCCGAGAGAGAGCGCCGAGTATCACGCGTTTCATGATCGTCTCACATGAAATGTGAACGGGCGGTCCGCTGATCTTCAACACTTTTTAAGGTCGCGCAGGTGAAGGTGAGATGGGTCTGCAACCCGCTCATCAGGAGTGTGCCGACATGATTTTGTTTCTCGTGCGAACGATTTTCTGGATAATGCTGGTGGTGTTGCTCATTCCAACGGACGACACGCGCATCGACCCCACTGTCACGCAGTCCATTTCACCTACCGCTCTTCTCTCCGTCGCAGAAGAAACCGTTGGCGACCTCTCCGGCTTGTGCGATCGACGACCGTTGGTGTGCGAGCGGGGCGGTGAAGCGTTAACCGCCCTTGTTTTGAAGGGACAGTACTTGCTTGGGCTCTTGGGCAACGCCCTCGACAGCAAAGATGAGGCACAGGGTTTGCTCGACGGTGACACCACTCCACTTCATGGGCATGGTGTCGCGCACGAGAGGGATAGTGCCCTCGACGGTTGATCCTACGCGCGGGCGCGTGGTAGCCCACGTCGACGTGCGCTTAACTGGATATTGCCCCATGACACTCGACGACATCCTTGAAAACTTTGAATTCCTTGATGATTGGGAGGACAAATACAAATATGTCATCGAGCTTGGCCGAGATATGCCGGAGCTTGACGATCAAGAACGCGTCGATGCCAACAAGGTGCAGGGGTGTGTAAGCCAGGTCTGGCTTGTTCGCACTCTTGAAAACACAGGCGGGGCTGATGGACCCGTCGTCCACTATCGCGGCGACAGTGATGCCCACATCGTGAGAGGCTTGGTCGCCCTCGTGATTGCAACTTTTTCCGGCCACAACGCCCGCACAATTCTCAAGACGGATATTGACGCGATTTTCGAGAAGATCGGATTGCGTGAGCATTTGACGCCGCAGCGGTCCAATGGTCTGACGGCGATGATCAACCGCATTAAGACAGAGGCGGCAGACGCTTTGGAGCGCGCCTGACACTCTCCTTTAAGATCGAAAAGCGTGTCACCGCTTTCCAGGATCACCGTTTCCGGTCGCCGAACGCACCCGTCGCGACATTCGACAATCCGTAATGATCCGCGAGGCGCTCCAGCGCGAGGCCCAGAACAACCTTGCCAGATCGCACGGGCCAGCTGCGTTCTTTTTCAACGGTCTCGAGACCTTTCAAAAAACAGCAGACGTCCAGAAGAACCGAGGCGAGCTCCTGGCCCACGTATTTGAGTGCACCATTCACCCGGTCGCGGGCGCAAAGGGCATCGTCGGTCAGGTCAGCCGGGCCACCCGACGAGCGACTGCCGTCCACCCTTGGCACAAGCGACAGCCCGAGACGCGGCGACATCTGCCCCATTTCAAAGTCCCGGCGCAGCCTCTGCCCCGCCATGAACTGGGCATCATTGACAAGGCGCGCGCCATCGCGGCCCTTGCGGTTGTAAAGCCTTGCAAGCGGGCTTTCGGCCTCGTTCACACGCAGGGTTTCGCCTGATGCATCCTTTCGGTGGACGACGATGCGGTGCTGACTGGCATAAGGGTCCGACATTTCACATTTGGCGCGTTTCAAAAACGCCCGCCCCTGTGGCGTCAAAGCGATTTTGTCTACTTGTGGTCGGCAAATAAGATCGTCTCTTGCGAGTTCATCAATCATCTGGATCGCATTTGCGGTTGTAAACTCTGAGGCTGTGATGTCGGTCGCGCCCCGCGATGCCAATCGTTTCAACAGCTTAAGATGGCTTTTTAGCGGGCGCGTCATTGATACCATCCACTTTGCACGTGATTGCGATCATATCCGGCAAGTTCCAGCCATTCGTCCGCACCGCGCTCCATGCAATCGACCAAAAAGTCGACAGACGGATTGTCACGACGATCCTCCACCAGACGGCAGGCATAGCCGACTGTGGTTCGATCCCGACCGAAAGCCTTGGCAACATCATGGAATTTCAAGCCGAAGCGCACGTGAGCAACGTACATCGCCACTTGCCTCGCAAAGGCTATATGTGCCTGCTGGCGCGTCTTCGCGTTGATATCCTTGAGCGAAACATCAAAGACCAACGCTGCAGATGATTTTATGAAATTACAGGCAGCCCGGGTCTCGCGCTCCTGGTGATGCAAATTGTCAACTTCGCTCGCGATGGTTGAACGTGGTACCTTCATGTCTTGCCGCATTTGCCCCTCCGAATTACAGGAATATAATCCTATTTATCACTAGCAGAAGACCTGTGAGTAAGTGAAATGTTTACTCACACGCGAGCGCATAGGTCGCACCCTTCACCAAGCCTACCTTTGAAGCGGCGCAAGTCTTGGACTGATCAGTTTTGCTGGAAACGAAAAAAGGGCGGTTGAAACCGCCCTGCCCCTTAGTCTTTCGTCTTGCGTTTAGCGACTGCCGCGTTGTTGCCCTAGACCCATTTTCTTTGCGAGTGCGGAACGTGCCGCAGCATAGTTTGGTGCAACCATTGGATAGTCTGACGGCAAACCCCATTTCTCCCGGTATTCTTCGGGCGAAAGATTGTAATGGGTTCTGAGGTGACGCTTGAGTGACTTGAATTGTTTGCCATCTTCAAGGCAAACAATGTAGTCAGGCGTGACTGATCGTCTGATGGGCACCGCTGGCTTCTGTGGCTCTTCTTCCACTTCCACTTCAACCTCGGCGGTTTTCGAAAGTGCCGCGTAGACGTCAGTGATGAGAGTCGGAAGATCGTTCGCAGGTACCGTGTTATTAGACACGTATGCTGAAATGAGATCGGCCGTTAAATTGATCAACTCAGAGTTTGACTGGTCCTCTGCCATACTTTTGTCCTTCTGATAGCTTCAACGAATACCCTGTGCTCGTCGATTTGCTAATCCGACACTCTATTGCACATGAATTGAATACTGACAATATCTCGCATGAAAAGTTTTGAGTTGTTCAATGTGAGAACATGCTTTGTATCAATAAAATAAAACTGGCGAAGCAATTGTATCAGCTTCTATAAAACCAGTCTGTTACAAATTGTGACGTAAAAAATGCTTTGCGCTAATTTTTGGACAATCGTCAATCGCTGCAACAAACTGACTACAGAAAATAAACAAGCAGGTAGAGGCCTAGTAAAATAGTCGTCCAAAGGGCCATCCGGCCTGTTGGCCATGTTTCCGCGAAAACGCCACCTGGCCCATGCCACCGGTTAATGACAACGAAACCAACTTTCACAATATTGGTTACCCGCGTCACGATCTGGGACCAAAGTGCGGCGGTTATTTGGTCAAACAGATTTTTTAAAGATGACCCAAGTCCTCGGTAGAGCCAGTCAAAATCAAGGGTCAACGACTTTGTTGGCATTAAAATCGGCAACAAGAGGAAGAATACCAGACCCGAGAACAAGAGAAGCTGAAGCTGGGCGACGATGTGAGCGTAGTAATATGGCTGGTACGTCACCGGATATGGCATCATGCCGTAGAGCAACTCGGGGAAAATTCCGATTGCAAGGCAGATCAACGCCATCATGGCCATCGCAAAGCGCATGGCGACCGGGGCTTCTTGTGGCCTAAGTCCGGCGTCTTTGTGAAAAAACGTAAACCAGGGAAACTTCAGACCTACATAAAGAAACGCCCCCGCTGAGGCCGCCGTCAAAAGGTACCAGACCATGCCGAGATTGGCGTCAGATGCGCCTTTGGTAATCAAGGACTTCGCAACGAAACCGGATGTGTAGGGAAAGGCGGAGATCGACAACGCTCCGATAACCCCGCAAACCATGGTGAATGGCATCGTCTTATAGAGCCCGCCGAGGTCGGTCGCTTTGGTTTTGCCAGTGCGGTAAAGCACAGCACCGGCGGCCATTAGCATCAGCGCTTTATAGACGATATGCACAAAGGCGTGGGCGGCAGCTCCATTCAAGGCGATTTCGGACCCGATGCCAATCGCAACCAACATGAAGCCGACCTGATTGTTGATCGAATACACGAGAACACGGCGCAAATCATTTTCAAGGATTGCGAAGATGATGCCGTAAAACACCATGAACGTGCCGAAATAAATCAGCGCCTCGGTTCCTGGAAACAACTTGATCAGAACGAAAACCGCCGTTTTGGTTGTGAAAGCCGAAAGGAACACGGTTCCGGACCAGGACGCTTTCGGATAGGCGTCCGCGAGCCAGGAGGTGAACGGCGGCGCACCTGCATTGATGAGAAGACCGGCCAACATCAGCCAGCGCGGCCAACTGTCTGCGGCGAGCGCCTCAAAGGCAATCGAACCGGTGGTTGCTGCCTCACCCGCAACGCCCGCCATCAAGAGGACGCCCGCGAGGAAGTGGATTGCCGCGTAGCGCTGACCCGCAGCCCGCGCACCCGCGCCTCCCGACCAGACGACGAGGCTCGACGCGATCGCCATGATCTCTGAAAAGATAAAGACGGTGATCAGGTCACCTGCAAAGACGACGCCCAGGGATCCGCCGCCATAGATAAAGGCTGCCGTGAGTTCAGACGTCTTTCTTTGGTCGAAGGCAAAGAGCGCACCGCCGATGAGCGCCAGCGAAAACACGGTCGCGAACAGGCGTGACAGCGCGTCGACATGGAGCGGAACGAGCTCGTACCCGAGATAGTCGATGGTCAAAAGCGGGCCGTCGGGCAATGACCAGACGAGGATGAGCGCCGTTACGGGCGCGAGAAGCATCACGAAGTTGCGAGCATATCCAGAAAGAAATGGCAGCAGAAGACCGGCGATGATGAGCAAAAAGGCCGGCGGCAGAGCGTACTCACCCGTCATAATAGGTCTCCCGCCGCTTTAACACCATTCCGATGGCCCGGGCGATGAAGACCAGGGCGGCGGAGCACAAAAACGCGTAGATGGCATTGAAGAATATCGTGCCATCCAGGCCGAAATAGGCTTTGTGTTTCGCGAAAAGATCAGCCAGCGTCACGAGAACCAAAAGGACGATGCCCGCAATGCGCAGTTTTTGCATCATGCTCGGGCTGATGGACCATTCACGGTCGTCGGTTTGTTTGTCGGTCATATCAACGCCCAACCATTCGTTCGGCCAGGTCGAAGGCAACGCCTGGGAAAAGGAAGAGGAGCACCGTGCCCGTAGCCGTCGCGGATATCGCGATCAAGATCGGCAAAGGTGCTTCGCCGTGGTCGCCGGTCACGTCCGGCTTCAACAGAAACGCCCGATAGATGATGGGCAAGAAATAGGCGGTGTTCAGAAGCGTCGACAAAACAATCACCCAAACGGCGAGCCATTTGTCGGCGGACACAGCAGACGAAAGCATGAACCATTTTCCGAGGAAACCCGCTGTCGGCGGCAATCCAATCATGGAAATTGCACCGACGGCAAAAGCGGTCATGGTGATCGGCATTTTCCAGCCAATGCCATTCAGCTGACTGATCTCCGTTTTGTGGGCGGCGGTATAAATTGACCCTGCCGCGAAGAAGAGCGTGATCTTGGAGACCGCGTGAGCTGCGATATGAAGCGCCGCACCGATGGCCGAAATCGGGGTTAAGATGGCAGCGGCCAATATGACGTAAGAGAGCTGGCTGACGGTCGAATACGCCAATCGCTTTTTCAAGTTGTCCTGACGCACGGCCACCAGCGAGGCAACCAAAACGGTGAAGCCTGCCGCGTATAACAACCAGTCGCCCGCGCCATTCGCCGCGAGAACATCGATCCCAAAGATGTAAACGATGACCTTGACCACGGTGAACACACCGGCTTTGACGACGGCAACGGCGTGAAGAAGGGCCGAGACCGGTGTCGGTGCCACCATGGCGGCGGGCAACCAGAAATGAATTGGCATCAGGGCCGCCTTGCCGATGCCAAACATGAAGAGGACCATGAGCACCGTCATGACCAAGGGCGATGCGTTTCCTTCCAAAATGCCACCCGGCGTGAAGTCCATCGTTCCAGCGAGCGCATTCGTCCAGACAATGGCCGGCAACAGAAGGCCCATGGACGTGCACAAGAGCAACATGAGGTAGAGGCGCGCGCCCTTCTTTGCTTCCTCATTCGCCTTGTGGGCCACCAATGGATATGTCGCGAGTGTGAGGACTTCATAAAACAGGAACAGCGTGAAGAGGTTTGCCGCGAAGGCGATCCCCATGACGCCGAACAGCGACACGGCAAAGCAGATGTAAAACTGCGTCTGGCGCGATTCATCGTTGCCGCGCATATAACCGATGGAATAAATCGAATTGATGATCCAAAGCGTGGATGCGATGAGCGCGAAGAGCATGCCGAGCGGTTCTACGGCAAAGTGGATCGCAAGTCCAGGCAGAACCTCGAACGGCCCGGCTTCCGGCGCACGCCCGGCCATCAGATAATCGTAGATGTTGATGACCTGCAAAAGCAGGATGATCGCGGTGGTGAGCGTGATGCCTTCGCGGATGTTCGGGTATCGACCGAACAGGGCCATGCCCAAGGCGCCTACAAGGGGCAGCAGGATCGTGAAGAGAAGAAGGCCGTTCAGATCCATCATTGTCCGGCCGCTCCGAAATACGCAAAGAACGCGTCAGCCGCCCGTTCGGCCGTGACGGCCGTCAATTCAGCGTTTATGCCGAAGTAGAAACACGCAATCACCAAAATGCCCGTTGGAATCATCATGGACAGGGGTGGATCCTTGGCGAACTCGTCTGTGATGTTGTTAGGCTCGCGCAGATACGCAACCTCAATGATGCGGCCAATATAGACGACCGCGAGAAGCGAGGACGCCATGATCGCGAAAACCAGCCAGCCTTGACCGGCGTCAAAGGCCGCCCGCGCCAGATACCACTTTGAGACGAAACCGACGGTGCCGGGCACGCCAATGAGGCTGAGTCCGGCAAGAGTGAAGGCGGCCATCGTGATCGGCATCCGTCGTCCGATGCCTGCAAGATCGTCGAGCTTCACCGAACCGAGGCGCAACATGATCGCGCCCGTGCACATGAACAGCGCGCCTTTCATGAAGGCGTGGTTGACGAGGTGGACGAGGCCACCGGTCAATCCGAGCTTCGAGCCAAACGAGATGCCGAGCGTTATGTAGCCGATCTGTGCGACCGATGAATAGGCCAGCATCCGCTCCACATTCTGTTGGAAACAGGCGACGAAGGACGAGATGAACATCGCGAGCAGCGACAGGACGACGAGCACGAGCCCCGCCGAATATCCACTGAGTTCGATGTTGGGTCCGTAAATCGAGTAGTAGAAGCGGACGAGCAGGTAAATCGCCACCTTGGTCGCCGTCGACGCCAGAAAGACGGTCGCCATGGACGGCGCATATGCATAGGCATTGGGCAGCCACTTGTGCAGCGGGAACAATGCAACCTTCAGACTGAGACCAACGGTTATGAACGAGAGGGCCGCGAGCACGGGGCGCTGGTTTTCGACGGTCTGAAGCCGATCGACGAGGTCCGCGAAGTTGAGCGTGCCGGTCATGACATAGAGAATGCCAACGCCGATCACGTAAAGCGTGGCTCCGACGGTGCCCATGATGAGATATTGGTAGGCTGCGACGAGCGCACGGCGATCGCGACCCATGGCGATCATGGCATAGGTGGCAAGCGATGAGATTTCGAGGAACACGAAAGCGTTGAACGCATCACCCGTGATGACGATGCCGAGAAGGCCGCACAGGCAAAGCAAATACATGGTGTAAAACCATGCCTGGTTTTCCTGGGCGATATCCGCGTCGACAACCCGTTTGGCATAAGGCATCACCACCGCGCCGATGAGCGAGACGATCACCAGCACATAGGCATTCGCGGCATCAACCCGGTATTCAATTCCAAGTGGTGGCTCCCATCCGCCCATTGCATAAGAGATCGTGCCGTGAACGAGGACCTCATGGAGCAAGACGACCGCCACAAACGGCATGCTCCAACTGACGGCGAGTGCCACAAACCAGGCGATCGCACCCTTTCGCACCATGGCCGTAATCACGGAGCCAAGCATCGGTAGGACCACTTGAAGGGCTGGAAGCTGCTGGATCAGATTGAAGGAAGCATCAAGGGCGGCAGTGCTCAAAGTTCGCCCTCCACACGCGGCGTCTTCGCGTCATTTTGGAGGTCTTCGCCCTCGGCGAAAATCTCATCTTCTTCAATCGTTCCGTAGGCTTCATTGATGCGCACGACAAGCGCGAGGCCAAGCGCGAGCGTCGCAACGCCCACGACGATCGCCGTCAGGATCAGGACATGCGGAAGCGGGTTTGCATAAACGTCAAAGCCTTCCGCCAGGATTGGCGGAGTGCCGCCGAGGATTTTTGCCGGCGAGAGATAAAGGAGATAGACCGACGACTGGAACAACGCCACGCCGACCAGCTTCTTCACCATGTTGCCACGTGCAACGACGATATAAAGCCCCGCAGACATCAGGAAAATCGTGATGAAGTAGTTGTAGTTGGTCAAAAACGCTTCGATCATTACGGTTTTCGCCCCCGGCCTGCGAAGGCATAGAAAATTGCCACCATGGTGGACGCCACCGTGACCAAAACACCAACCTCGATCCAGATGATCCCGCGTTCCTGACCGTAGTAAGGCTTGGTTGGATGCAAGGGGTTATAGCCCAGGAAGTTCTCGCCGAGCATCATCGTCACAATGCCGACCACGACGTAGATGAAGACCCCAAGCGGCACCAGCATTTCAACAACCCAAGGCGGCAACATCCTCTGGGTTGGATAAAGTCCGAACATCAAGGCATGAAACACCACTGCAGCCGCGATGATCACGCCTGCCTGGAAGCCACCGCCGGGGCTGAACTCGCCATGGAAATGAACGTAAAATGCGAACATGACCATGAAGGGCAGCAAGAGCTTGGTGATGACCCGAAGGATTACGTCGAGGCGCATGGCTTAGTCTTCGCCCCCTTCATCGTCCTGTTTCTTTTTGCGGCGGCGCAATAACATCAAAACGCCGATGCCAGCGGTGAATACAACGGCTGTCTCGCCGAGCGTGTCGAAGCCTCGGTAACTCGCCAAAACTGTCGTCACGACATTGGGTACTTTGGTGTCCGGGATCGACCGCTCCAGATAGTCGGGGCCGACATGCTGGTTGATCGGCTGTTCCGCACTCCCGAAAGGCGGCAGATCAACCGTGCCGTAAATCAACATCGCGCCGACGCCAAATGCGACGAAGAGCGGGAGAAGCGGTGTGCGGATTGGAACGCTCTCGTGGGTCTTGGTGAGATAAAGCACGCTCAAGAGCAACACGGTCGATATGCCCGCACCAACCGATGCCTCGGTCATGGCGACGTCGACAGCGTCGAGCACCATCATCACCGATGCAATCAGGAATGAATAAATGCCTGCGAGGATCACAACGCTGAAAAGATTGCGTGTCCTTACGACACCAATCGTCGTGAGCGCAAGAAGGGTCAAAAGAATGGTGTTGATCAGGGTCTCGGCCACGGCTTAGTCCTTCCGCCCCGGCTCTTCGTCAATGTCTTCGACGAAAATGGATGCGGACGATTCTGCTTCCGACGCGTCGATGGCCGTCGTCAGCTTTTTCGTCTTGCCCTCAAAGATCTTGATCGTTCCATCACGGGCGTCGAGCTCAGGCCCGTCCAGGATTGGCTCCACACCATCTGCCATGGCAGCGCGCGCAATCGCGTGGGACGCGACAGGTGCCGTGAAGAAAATCAGGAAGAACAGACATACAAGTTTGAACGTTACGAGTGTAAAGCCGCCCTGCACCATCAATCCCCCAAGCAGGAGGCCCGCGCCAAGTGTCTCTGACACGGAAATTGCATGCATGCGCGTGAAGACGTCAGGCATACGAATGAGGCCGATGGCACCGACCACCAGGAAAAACGACCCGGCGCTCAGCATGATCCATGAGATTATGTCAGCCACGAGCGCCATTACTTGTGGACCCCGAAAAGGCCTCGGCGATTGTCCTCTTCATCTGCAGGCGGCGCTTCGCCACCGAGCGCGCCGTATCGGAAGAATTTCAAAACCGCATACGTGCCGGTGATATTGAGGAAAGCATACACCAGGCCGACATCCAGGAACTCAGGCCTGCCGTTCAAAAACCCGAGAACGGCGAGAAGCAGTATGGCGAGTGTTCCGATGTAATTGGCGGCTAAAACGCGGTCAAAAACATTGGGACCTGCCAAAGCTCGATAGACCCCGAGCGACAGGGAGATGAGGACCGCAATCATCGCCACGACAAACATCAGCTCTGCGCCTTTTCCTTCGCATTTTCAAAATGCGTCACCCGTCGGTCCATCTCGCTGTTCAAGCACCCTTCAGCCCCTTCGCGCTCAATGGCGTGAACCTGAATGTATCCACCCGAGGACGAAATACCCGTGGTGATTGTTCCGGGCGTCAAAGTAATCGAGTTTCCATGGGTCGTGAGCCCGGTTGCCGTTTTTTGCGTCGGCGAAAACGTGATCATGGTCGGCTTGATCGGCAAGGCGGGGTTGATGATGATTTTCGTCACATGCCAGCCGGATTTGATGATTTCCAACCCAAGCCATGCCCAGAAGCCGACGGCACGCCCCATAACGGCGAGCGGAAGGCTTTCATCGTCCAGCAGTTGAATGCGATCAATGACCCACGCGACCGCGACGCAGACCGCAAGGCCAGTGATGACAAGACGTGGCTTGTAAACACCGGACAACAACAACCACGTGCCGGACAAAATGATGATCAACAGGGCAAAATAGAGGGGGGATCTGGGCATCACACTCGTTTTTTAAACGCGCGGGAGACGCGCATCGTCAATTGACCGGTCTTCAGTTCATCACACATAAACAGGCTGCAACCCGGAATCCATATGTCTTTATCGTTTTGAACACATCTTCATCGGCAGGAAACGCAGAAGAGTTTTTGATTTCAACGGTTGGTCGATCCCACGCGCACGCCTATCTCTTGTCCATATAGAACCGGAGGACCGAATGGCCAAGGCAAATCCAGACGTAGAAATCACAAAAACAGACGCCGAGTGGCGCGAGCAGCTAACGCCTGAGCAATATCATGTGACGCGCAAGCATGGCACCGAGCGTGCGGGCACCGGACCGCATCTCAACCAGAAAGCCGATGGCACTTATTTCTGTGTGTGCTGCGGCAATCCGCTTTTTGAGGGCGCGACGAAATACGAGTCCGGCACCGGCTGGCCGAGTTTCTGGGCGCCCATCTCGGAAGAAAGCGTGGCCGAGTTCAAGGATCGGTCGCTTTTCATGGTACGCACTGAGGTGCGCTGTGCGAAATGCGATGCCCACCTGGGTCACGTTTTTCCCGATGGCCCGCCACCGACTGGTCAACGCTATTGCATGAACGGCCATGCATTGACCTTTGAGGGCAGTGACGTCTGACTCCGTTGCCGCTTTTCAACACCATCCCAACCGATCCCAATTCAGGACCATTCCATGACATCCTTCGACGCCCTCTCGCCCCCTGCTGCTGCGAAAAAGCCCGTAAGCGACACCCATCACGGCATTACGCGCACCAGCGACTACGCGTGGTTGAGGGCTGATAATTGGCAGGAAGTGATGCGCGATCCGTCCACGCTGCCGCAGGAAATTCGCGATTATCTGGAGGCAGAGAACGGCTACACGGAGGCCTATTTCGAGGATACAACGGCGCTTCAGGAAGCGCTTTTTGAGGAGATGAAGGGGCGGATCAAGGAAGACGATTCCTCCGTTCCAAGCCCTGACGGACCTTACGCTTATTCCGTGCGCTATGTCGTCGGCGGTCAGCATCCGCGTTACATCCGCAGTGACCGCGGTGGGTCAAACGAAAAAGTGCTTCTCGATGGCGATGCGCTCGCTGAGGGCAAGGCATATTTCCGCTTAGGCGGTCTCGGCCATTCGAATGATCACAAGCTTGGTATCTGGTCTTATGATGATAAGGGGTCTGAATATTTTACGCTGCGCGTGCGCAATCTAGAAACCGGCGATGATCTTGAAGACGTGATTGAGCAGACCACAGGCGGCGGGGTCTGGGACAACGAGGGCAAGTCTTTTTTCTATATCAAGCTCGACGACAACCACCGGCCCTCGAAGGTCCTCCGGCATATCATTGGAACCTCGACGTCTGACGACGCACTCGTCTACGAAGAGCCCGACCCCGGCTTCTTCGTCAGCGTCGGCAAGAGCGCGTCGGATCG
>JBCBTO010000017.1:0-16226 GCA_039818625.1 Pseudomonadota bacterium | reverse complement strand
GTCCATGACGAGATGCGTTGCTTCATCGAGGCCAGGTATCATGAAATTCGGATCGACGCCGCGCTCGAAGCGGTAGCGTGCATCGGTGTTGATGCCGAGCTTGCGGCCCGTTTGCGCGATCTCAAGTGGATCCCAGAGGGCGGATTCAATCAAAACGTCGGTGGTTGCCTCATCGGAGCCAGAGACCTCGCCACCGACGATGCCCGCGAGCGATTCCACGCCGTTCTCATCGGCAATCACTCCCATCGTCTCATCGAGTTCATAGGTCTTGCCGTTGAGCGCTGCGATCTCCTCGCCCGCTTTTGCCCGGCGGATTTTGAGATTGCCGTGTACCTTCGCAGCATCGAACACATGGAGTGGGCGGCCTCGGTCAAATGTCACGTAGTTGGTGATATCGACGAGCGCGTTGATGGGGCGCAGGCCAATGGCACGCAGGCGCTTTTGCATCCACTCCGGCGACGGACCGTTTTTCACTCCGCGCACAAGGCGCAAGCCAAAGGCCGGACAGAAGTCTGGAATTTCGATGTCAACAGTCACCGGACATGCCCCATCCCCCTTGATAGGCGTGATGGTCTTTTCCTTGACCTTGCCAAGACCCGCGGCGGCAAGATCGCGCGCGATGCCCGCAACGCCAAGCACATCCGGGCGGTTTGGCGTCACGCCGATCTCGATAACGGGATCATCCATGCCGGCGTAAAGCGCGTAGACCTCGCCTACCGGTGCATCGGCGGGCAGATCGAGAATGCCATCATGATCCTCGGAGACTTCAAGTTCTTTACCCGAGCACATCATGCCGCGGGATTCGACACCGCGGATTTTGCCGACGGATAGCGTGATATCGATGCCGGGCACATAATCACCCGGAAGACCGAGAACACCCTTCATGCCCGCACGTGCATTCGGCGCGCCGCAGACAACCTGGATCGGCTCGGGCCCACCGTTGTTCACCTTGAGAACGCGCAGGCGGTCGGCATCTGGATGCTGCTCGGCTTCGAGCACCTCAGCAATCTTGAACGCGCCGAGCCGCTTCGCCGGGTCCTCAACGCCTTCGACCTCAAGGCCGATCAGATTGAGTTTTTCGAGGATCGCGTCCAACTCATCATCGAATTCCAGATGATCGCGCAGCCAGGACAGAGTGAATTTCATCGATTGATCTTTCTATTCGGTCTATTCGGTGCCTTCGACGATGATCACGTCGGAGTTTGAAAAGGCTTGGCGGAGCGGCACGGCCTTTTGATATTCGGGCGAGTTGTAGCATTCGAGCGCTTTTTCATACGTGTCGAATTCGATCACGACATGGCGCGCGCGGATGGGGCCTTCGGGGCCGGTGCATTCACCACCGCGCACGAGGAACTTCGCCTCGAATTTGTCGAAAGCGAGTTTGTCCTGCGCGAGATATTGCGGATAGTTCTCGGCGTCAGTGACATCGACATGGACGATCCAATAGCCTTTGGGCATTTTTAGATCACTCCCGTTGGCTCTACCGCGCCTGGTGCTTTTTCACCGCGAAGGATGCTCGCGATGCTAATATCTTCGTCGAGCAAGGGCCAATGAATGCCCATCGGCATCAATTCGACCTCACTGCGCTTTTCCAATGGAGCTTTGAACAGATTTGGATACCACCATAAAGGCGCTTGCAGCGTACGACCGTCTGCGAGCTCCACATGGAGATGCTCAGCATCGCAACGCGCGCCCACAGGTTCAGTATCTTCGATTTCAATTTCCAAAATGGTCATGCCATTTCTCCAGAAATTCCAGCCGATGCTCGTCGGTAACCGCCAATATTTGGTTCACCTCCTTTGAGGAGAACCCCAAATTGACTGCCACTTTCAGCTCATTAAGCCAAATTTTAACTTCCTTGCCGTCTTTCACAACATGAATATGCGGCGGTTCCGAACCGTCGGCGGAATAAAAGAAAAACCTGAATCCGCGCCATCTCAGAAGGGTTGGCATCGTCTTACGAACTCAGACCCCCGACCATGCTTGGCACGTCCATGGGCCGGAAACCATAGTGCTTGATCCAGCGAGCGTCAGCGTCAAAGAAAGCGCGCAGATCGGGCGCGCCGTATTTCAGCATCGCAAGCCGGTCGATCCCGACGCCGAAGGCAAAGCCTGAATATTTTTCCGGGTCAATGCCGCCGTATTTCAGGACATTCGGGTGGACCATGCCTGAGCCCAGAATTTCCATCCAGTCGTCGCCCTCGCCGATCTTCACCTCGCCATCGCCAAACGTGCAGCCGACATCGACCTCCATGGATGGTTCTGTGAACGGGAAGAAAGACGGGCGGAGACGCAACTTCACACTCGGCACCTCGAAAAACGCTTTGCAGAATTCTTCGAGTGTCCATTTCAGATGACCCATGTGGATGTCTTCGCCGACGACAAGCCCTTCGACCTGATGGAACATCGGCGTATGGGTCTGATCTGAATCGCATCTATAGGTGCGGCCCGGAATGATCACGCGGATCGGCGGATCGGTCACTTCCATCGTCCTGATCTGAACCGGCGATGTGTGCGTGCGCAGGAGAAGCCGCTCGCCATCTTCTTTGGCGTTAAAGAAGAACGTGTCGTGCATCTCGCGCGCCGGGTGACCTTCCGGGAAATTGAGGGCGGTGAAGTTGTAGTAATCCGTCTCGATGTCCGGACCATCGGCAACACCAAAGCCCATATCGGCGAAGATCGCAGTGATCTCGTCGATCACCTGGCTCACTGGGTGGATGCGGCCTTCGCTCAACGGGTCTGGCCGGATCGGCAAGGTGACATCGACCGTTTCGCTCGCGAGCCTTGCGTCGAGGGCCGCTTCCTTCAACACGTTTTTGCGGGCGGTGATCGCGTCGGTCATGCGCGCTTTCAAGCCATTCAGAGCCGGGCCCATGACCTGGCGCTCTTCCGGCGTCATCTTGCCGAGCGTCTTCATCTTCTCGGAGATCGCGCCCTTCTTGCCAAGCGCCGCGACCCGCACCTCTTCAAGCGCATTTTCATCGACTGCCGCCTCGATCTGGCCAGCAATTTCCGTTTCCAACTGGGTTAGTTCTTCGGACATGAAACTCTCATTCGTGTCGGCACCGTCGCCACCTTTTTAATCCGGTTTTTGAAAAAGAAAACCCGCGCAAGCGGCAAGCCACTGCGCGGGTGATTTCGATTTTCGTCTGGTTGAGCGTTTCCCTTCCGGGAGCGCTTGGACCCGTCTTTTAAGACAGCGCAGCCTGGGCCTGGTCAACCAAGCCCTTAAACGCTGCCGGTTCATTGATCGCGAGATCAGACAGAACCTTGCGGTCAACTTCAACATTCGCCTTGTTCAGGCCATCCATGAAGCGGCCATAGGTCATGGACCCATCGGTGTGCAGGCGCACAGCCGCGTTGATGCGTTGAATCCAAAGCGAGCGGAACTGCCGCTTTCTGACCTTGCGGTCGCGGTAAGCGTATTGTCCGGCTTTTTCGACCGCTTGTTTCGCAACGCGAATTTGACGCGAGCGCGCTCCATAATAGCCTTTGGCGGCCTTCAGAACTTTTTTGTGTTTGGCGTGGGCGGTAACACCGCGTTTTACACGTGACATGATCTTCTCCTAAAACTCGGTGTTGTTAGCCGTAAGGCATAAACTTCTTGACGATGCGGGCATCGGCTTCGGAAAGCGTCGATGTCCCCCGCGCGTCGCGAATGAACTTGTTGGAGCGTTTGATCATACCGTGGCGCTTGCCAGCCTGGGCGGCCTTGACCTTGCCCGACGCCGTCAGCTTGAAGCGCTTTTTCACGCCGGATTTCGTTTTCATTTTGGGCATTTTGCTTTTCCTTTTGCGCGCCCTCAACCTTGCCGAAACGGCACGGATCAAGTCGCTTTTTTCCATTGAGCATTTGGAGGTGCCACGGCATGCCCGTCTTGCTTTCATGAAACAAGAACCGCCGGGCCACTCAGCGATGCGCGCTTATAGGGTGAAGTGCGCCGAAATGCAAGCGCTTCCCTCGTATTCTGCGTATCGGATGATACGGCCTTTTGCAGTCTCAGCGCCCGTCCGTCAATTCGAGATCATGCACATGTAAGGCTGCCAATCGCCGTCATTGAGCTTGATCTCGCCTAAGACCGTTACGACACTATGCTGATCATTTTTGAGCGCGGCGTTGATCAGGTAGTCCACGTGACCAATCTGCTTTTTGGCGACGACCCCTTCCATGAAAACACGCATGATGCGAACCGGGGTCAACTCAAGCAGATTGTCTTCGCCTTCGAAGGTATAACTTCCTTCGCCACCACGTTTGCCGTGCATCATCGTCGCGTGAAATGTCGCCATGGTGTCAAATCCTCCGCATCGCGTTTCAGGTTAGAGGGGGAATGTGACAACCGCTCAACATCTTAAGATGCCGGGTGGTGCAAAAAATTGCATCGGTCCACCCCCTGCAACCCGCTCAAATTTAACAATATTCCGCGTTATGTGATTTTTGGTTCATAAAAAGTTGAACTAAAAACTTGAACGATGTTCATTTGATGCGTATATTGCAGTTATGAACAACGTTCAAATTATATAAAAACAGGGCTGTCGTTATGTTTGAAAAATTTACATCACTGTTCGGTCGGAATTTGGAAGACAAACGCATCATGGCCGAGATCGTTCACTCCTTCGAAGACCGTCTCGCCGAAGCGGATGCGGAAATCGCCAAGGTCCAGCTTTTCATCGCGACTGCGATGTCTCAGGACAAGACCATTAAAGAGAAAATGTCGGCGCTTTCGACCCGCATCGAATCGCTTGAAGACAAGATTTTGAAGACACTGCGGGATGGCGACAAGGCGTTTGCGCAAACCTCTGCAACCGCGCTTGCCTTATTGTCAGGCGAATATGAGGAAATCTATCGCACGCGACTGGAGTTTCACCTGGAGCTGGATCGCCTCAAGGAAAGCCTGCGCTGGGCGGAAGCTGACCTTGCCGAAGCGCGCGGCTGCGAGACGGATCTGGAGAAGGTCGCCATTATTCATAAGATTTTCGATGATGAACAACACAGTCTCTCCACGAGCCTTGCGGACGCTGAGCGCGCGCTGAAAACCTTAAAAATCTGCCAGCGCGAGCAATCGAGACATGATGGTGCAGCGGACTATCTACGATGGAAAACGCACGCATCACAAGACTTTAATGCGAACCTGACGCTTAAGCATACACCACGCCTTGGCGAAGCTGCCGACCGGGTGATAGAGCGGCTGGCGAGCAAACAACAGAATTCTGCCTGCAACGCCCACCACTAAGTCCCTACCCCACCCCAAGCGTCAGGCAGAAGATGACCCCGACCTCGTGTCGGGGTTTTTTCCGTCAATGTGTATTGGTCGTTTATTTCGACGCTGTTGGTGCAAGCACCATGATCATCTGGCGACCTTCAAGTTTCGGCTCGAACTCAACCTTGGCAATCTCCGCCGTCTCGGCTTTGACACGCTGTAAAAGCTCCATGCCGAGTTCCTGGTGCGCCATCTCGCGACCGCGGAACCTGAGCGTCACCTTCACTTTGTCACCATTGTCGAAAAACTTGTTGATCGCGCGCATCTTCACCTCATAGTCGTGGGTGTCGATGTTGGGGCGCATTTTGATTTCTTTGACGTCGACCGTCTTTTGCTTTTTACGCGCTTCGGCCGCTTTCTTCTGCGCCTTGAATTTGTATTTGCCGTAATCCAAAATTTTGCAAACCGGCATATCTTTGCCGGATGCGATTTCCACCAGATCGAGACCGGCATCCGCGGCCATGTCAAGCGCCCGTTCTATCGGGGTTGGGCCGTGATTTTCACCTTCAGCGTCGATCAGTTGAACTTGTGGTACGCGAATATCTTCGTTTGTGCGGGGTCCTTCCTTTTTTGGCTCTTGCCCTCGGTGTGGTCTGCGAATGGTTCTAATCTCCTGTGATATTATAGGGTTTGCGCCTCCTCCAGCGCTGCGACAAGGTTGCAGCTTTTGCGGCAAAGTCAACCGAAATCCGCGAACTCGTCAATCAGTTTTGCCATTGGTGAGCATTCGGTAAAGGGCAATCGTTTTCGAAACCATCTGATGTTTTGAAAAATGCGCCGCAACATGTCGGCGGCCACGCCGCCCCATTTCCCGGCGTTCACCGTCTGAAAGTCTGAGCGCCGCTTCAATGGTTTTCGCAAGAGCCGTGCTGTCTCCAACCGGGACGCGGAAGCCAGTTCTTTGATCGTCCGGGACTTCCGGAGACACCGCTATCGTCTCAATTGCACCTCCGTGGTCAAAGGCAATGACGGGTCGTTCCATCGCGGAGGCCTCGGCAACGCTGCGCCCGAACGCCTCGGGCTTCATGGATGGCGCAATGACGACGTCAGCGAGGGAAAGGGCGGTTGGGACATCGTCCGTCGCGCCCTTGATGATGACGTCATCCATGAGGTCATGTGCGGCAATCGCCTCGTTGAGACGTTTGTGATACCCCTCGCTCTGGGCACCGCCAACGAAGAGAAACAGCGGTGGTTCTTCCATGGCGGTTTTGAGTTTGGCGAGCGCCTCAATCGCGTGAAGGTGCCCCTTCCATTCCGTCAGTCGCGCGAGCAGCAAAACGACAAGGCGATCGCGGGGAAGGTCCCAAGCGGTGCGCAGGGCATTGATCTGGTTCTGCGTCACTCGCTCGGGACTGAAGCGCGCCATATCGGTGCCGCGATGGATCACATGAATGCGTTCGCTCGCCGTCGCATAGCGTTTTCTCACGATATCGGCGGTGTAGTGCGAGTTCGCAATCACCGCGTCGCCTGCCACCATGACCGAATTGTACCACCGCTTCAGCGCGTTCTCTTCTGAGTAGATGCCGTGATAGGTGGTGAGGAAAGGAAGGTCGAGCGCCCGCGCGGCCTGAAGCGCCGGGAATGCGGGCGCGCGCGAGCGGGCGTGGACGAGGTCGACATCGCGCTCACGGCAAAGCACGCTCAGTTTCGTTCTGTTGCTCCAGAACCGGTCGAGCCTGAGCTTTGCGTCAAGCGGCAGAGTGATGTGTTCACCGCCGAGGGCTTCAAGGTCGCTGACAAGCCGTCCTCCGGCACTTGCAACCAGAGCCCGCCCCCCGGCTTCCACAACGCCGCCTGCGATATCGACCGCTGTGCGCTCCGCCCCGCCAAGCTCCAAATTTGGGATGACTTGCAGAATTGTTTTGCCTGCGAGCGAGGATATGGTGTCCTGTGGCGGATCGTTGAACGTCATATCTATCATTTAGACGAGGCATAGCCTTGAACCAAGTCCCGCCCACCAAAGTCAAACCGCGATCTATTTCCATCGGCGACGGGTCGGACACGCGGGCAATTGCGCTTCTACGCCAAGAGGGGGACCCAGCAAAGCACGGGCTCTTCTGGTTGAGCGGCTTCAAATCTTCGATGATGGGCGAAAAGGCGACGGCGATCGCAGCGTGGGCTACGGAGGCCAACCACACGTTCACGCGGTTTGATTATTCGGGCCACGGTCTTTCCGGCGGCGCTTTCGAGGAGGGTACGATCTCGCGCTGGCTTGGCGAGGCGCTCGCGGTCTTCACATCCGAGACCACCGGGCCGCAGGTCATGATCGGCTCCTCCATGGGCGGCTGGATCGCGCTTCTCCTCGCAAGAGCGCTCCAGGACAAAGAGCGGCTTCGTGGCATGGTTTTGATTGCCCCCGCATGGGACATGACGGAGCGGTTGATGTGGGCTCGGTTTCCGCACGCGATCAAGTCGGAGATCAGGGACAAGGGATTTTTCGAGCGCCCCTCGGCTTATGGTGATGGGCCTTACACAATCACGAACACACTGATCGAGGATGGCAAACGTCACCTTATTGGCGATGACAGCTTTCAAGTCGGATGTCCGATCCACATTCTGCACGGGCGCGAGGATGTGGACGTGCCCTATGGCCATGGTCAGGATCTTCTCACGCGCCTGCCGTTCGATGATGTACGGTTTACGCTTGTACCGGATGGCGACCATCGACTTTCAAGGCCGCAGGACCTTGATCTAATGCTGCAGGCCATTCAGGGCATTACTGAAGCGGATTGAGCGACGGGCTTTGATCCCAATTCCCACGCGTCCAGAGTGCGGTGAGCGCTTCGCGATAGGTGGGATAGAGGAGCTTTAGACCGAGATCGTTTTTCAGGCGCGCATTGGAGCAGCGTTTCGTTTCGCCGTAGAATGACCGCCCCATGGGCGAAAGATCCGCCTCATCAAACGGAGTGTCCGGCGGGACCGGAAGGCTCATGAGATTGGCTGCGAACTCGACCACATCCTGCGGCGGGGCGGGCTCATTATCCGCACCGTTGAACACGCCGCTCTGGCACGCGAGCGCTGCTGCTTCGGTTATCTGCGCGATGTCATCAACATGGATACGATTGAAGACCTGGCCCGGCTTGATGATCCGCCGCGCGCGGCCAGACTTCAGATTAACGAGGCCGTTGCGCCCCGGCCCATAAATGCCCGCAAGGCGGATGAGGGCGACCGGAACATCGATCTCTTTTCCGAGCGCTGTCCATTCGTTTTCTGCGGCAACACGCTCTTTAGAGCGCTTGCTTACCGGTCGGCATTCCGCCGCCTCGTCAACCCACGCGCCTTGGTGATCTCCGTAAACGCCGACGGTGGAATAGTATCCAATCCATTGGAGGTTTTCGTTCGCCCGGATGTCGTCCGCATGATGCGCGAGCGCCGGGTCGCGTTCGCCGGGCGCGATGGACATCAGGATATGCGTCGCCTCGCGCAGGTCGTTTTGCATGGCGTCATCACCAGCCTGTTCGCCATCGAACACGTGGCCTTTGAGGCCGCATGCTTTCAACTGCGCGACCTTGTCCGCGCTGCGGCTCGTGGCGGCGACCCATCCGCCTTCTTTGATGCAGTATGGGCCGAGGCGATTCACCGCACTCGTTGCCGAGTATCCAAGGCCGAAAACGAAGAGTTTCATTGATGTTCCTCACACCACATCAGATTGAACAAACACTGGAGTGCGACCGGCCCGAGGGTGGGCGTTTGCGCCCGCCCAGTGGGGCGGGTCGGGCGCAATCCGGCGCTCCGCACCGGACAAGTAAACTCATACATTCATTACATAACACCGCTTTGGATATACGAGTCGCTATCCCATTCAGCAAGCACTGTCTCGTCCGTCTCTTGTTCTTGATACTGCGATCTCAGTTCAGCGAAACGATCAATGTTTGCAAGACGCGCGCAGGCCCAGACCGCCATCGCGCGGACAATCGGCGCGTCGTCGACAAGCCTTGCAACGGCACTGTCGAACAATCCGGCGTCGCCGGAATTGCCAATCGCGATCAGGACATTGGAGACAAACTTGTCGCGACCGATGCGTTTGATGGGTGAGCCGGAGAAGACCTTTCGAAATGCCTTGTCATCGAGGGCAACGAGGTCCGCCAAAAACGGCTCTCGCAAATCCTCTCGCCCTTGCAGTTTCATCTCTGACGCTTCCGACGCGAATTTGTTCCACGGACAGACAGCGAGACAGTCGTCACACCCGTAGATACGGTTTCCCATGAGGGGGCGAAGTTCGGCATCGACCACGCCTTTGTGCTCAATGGTGAGGTAAGAAATGCAGCGCCGGGCATCCAATTGATAGGGTGCCGGGAACGCATCCGTCGGGCAGACATCAAGGCATGCGCGGCACGTGCCGCAGTGGTCGATTTCCGCCGCATCCGGCGGCAGGTCAGCCGTCGTGAAAATCGCACCCAAAAAAGTCCAGGAGCCAAACTCCCGGCTTACGAGATTGGTGTGTTTTCCCTGCCAGCCAAAGCCCGCCTTTTCCGCGAGCGGCTTTTCCATAACGGGTGCTGTGTCCACAAAGACCTTCACATCCGCACCGGTTGCTGCCGCGAAGCGCCCTGCGATCTGCTTGAGCTTACCCTTTATGACGTCGTGATAGTCGCGGTTTCCGGCATAGACCGAGATCGCCGCCCGGTCAGGTCTTTCAAGCACTGCCAATGGATCATGAGCAGGGCCGTAGTTCATTGCGAGTATCACGATGGATCGCACGTCCGGCCACAATTTCTTCGGGTTAGCCCGCCAGTCCGCGCGGTCTTCGAGCCAGCCCATCGTGCCGTGGTGGCCTTCCTTCAAGAAGGCGCTCAGCTTTCCAGGCAGATGCGGGTTGGCGTCCGGTTGCACCACACCGACTGCGTCAAACCCCTCGCCTTTCGCGTCTTTGAAAAGCCGCGCCTTCAGCTTATGACCGTCCGTCGCGCTCAGAAGTCGAGGTCCGTGTAGTGGGGCGCTGGCGGTAGGCCGCGCACCCGTTCGGCGAGGATGGGACGGAAGGACGGACGCGACTTCACCCGGCTATACCAAGCCTTCGCGGCTTCCTCTTCCTCCCACGGAATATCGCCGGTGTAATCCGCGACCGACAGGACTGCGGCTGCGGCGAGATCGGCGTAAGACAATCTGAGACCGCCGAGATAATTCCGCGTGCTCGCCAGATAAGACACATATTTCAGATGGGGTCGTACATTGGTGCGCGCAACGCGGATCACCTGACTGTCCGGCGCATCACTGCCCGCTCCGGCTTCCTGACCGATTTCGAGCTTGTGCACCTTTTCGCGCATCAAATAGCCGGTCGCTTCCTCTTCCATCTTGACGAGAAACCACTGCATGAGGCGACGCACTTCCGCACGATCATTGGCGTTTTCCGGCATCAAGCGCCGGTCGCGCTGCATCGGCCCGCGCGTCTCGTCGAGATATTCGGCGATCACATCGAAGCCACAAATGGCTGGCCCATTGTTTTCGATCAACACCGGCGTCTTGCCAGCCGGGTTGATTTTCAGCAATGCCTCACTGCGCTCCCAAGGCTTTGCCGCCGTCAGGGTCAGCTCTTCGCCATATTCTGCAAAACACAGCCGGATGAATCGGCCCTGTGCAGAAAATGGATAGTGAATCAGTCTCAACATGCGGCGCAGCCGTGCCCACCAATCTTCGAATCGTTACCTTTATCGCAATCTTTTTGCGCCAAGGTCCCCGCAAAACAGATAACTGGATTACAGGGCTTTCAAGCGTCTGTCGAGACACGGGACACGGGGACGGAAACCGAAATGGATTCGGGCACCATTATATCTGCGCTCATTCTGGGCATTGTGGAAGGTTTGACGGAGTTCATTCCAGTCTCTTCCACCGGTCACATTCTGCTGCTTGGGCATTTTCTGGGCTTTGAAAACACCGGCAAGATTTTCGAGGTGCTCATTCAGTTGGGTGCGATCCTCGCGATTTTGACGATCTATTTCTATCGCCTTTGGGCGATTGCCCGCGCCTTGCCGACGAGTGCGGATGCGCGCCGATTTGTGGCCGCTGTCACCATCGCGTTTCTGCCATCGGCATTTGCCGGCGTGATGGCGCATGATCTCATCAAGACCGTGCTTTTTGAAACGCCGATGCTGATCTGCATCATGCTTATCCTCGGCGGCTTCATTCTCTTATGGGTCGACCGCAAAGCATCGACGATGACGCCCGCCTATACGAATGTGATGGATTATCCGATTTCGCTCGCGCTCAAGATCGGACTTTGCCAGTGTCTCGCGCTGGTGCCGGGTGTCTCGCGCTCGGGTGCGACGATTGCCGGCTCGCTCTTGATGGGGACAGACAAGCGCTCAGCGGCGGAATTCACTTTCTTCCTCGCGATGCCGACAATGGGCGGCGCGTTCGTCTACGACCTTTACAAGAACAAAGACCTCGTTTCGATGGACGACATCTTCCTCGTCGCCATCGGCTTTGCGGCGGCCTTTGTGATGGGCGCGATTGTCGTCAAATATCTGCTCGACTTCGTCTCGAAGCATGGATTTGCGCCGTTCGCTTACTGGCGCATCCTAGTCGGCACGGTCGGCCTCATCGGGCTCTTCGTCTATGATCCCGATGCCGATAGGAACACGGCACATGCGGCACCGCCGCAGGAGCAGATCGAGTTTCAGGCTTCTGCTGCGGAAGTGGACCGGGTCGCTCAACCCGCGACGCCACTCCCCGGCAATCCAAAGGAGACCGTGATTGAGAAACAGCGCCGCAAACCCGGCTGGGAACTCGGCATCAAGGGTGACCGGCTCACGCGGTGACTGAAGCCGTGAAAAAGGCCCGCTGCCCATCGCGCAGCGAGCCTTGATGTCATTCGATCAGCGTTGCCTGCTACGCTAAAAAGTCATTCGCGTCGACGATGATCGTGTTGCCGTCAGCAATCAATTCGAACTCTTCCACGTTAGATACCTCAAGTGTACCGTTGAAAATCGCGGCTTGTGTGCTCGTTCCTGCTGAGAAGTAATCTGCGATCTCGTCAAGAACATCAGCAGTCGCGAAGTCCGCGGTGCTGTAGGTTACCCGAACTACGTCGTCACCATCACCACCATCAGCCACGTCAACCGATGAGCCGTCATTTACGTCGATCTCGCGGAAGATGAAGAGGTCGTTGCCATCTTCACCAAAAAGCATGTCGCTGCCTCGGTCACCCTGAAGTGTATCGTTGTCCTCACCGCCGAACAGCATGTCATTGCCGCCGCCGCCAAAGAGACGGTCGTCGCCGACCCCACCTTCAAGTAGATCGTTCCCGCCGCCGCCATTCAGGCGGTCTGCCTGAGATATGAAGGATGGCTCGTCAAGCTCGCCCATCTCGTCGCCGATAAGATGGTCGTTGCCGCCACCGCCGTCGAGATTATCTGCATCTGCACCGCCGACAATCAGGTCGTTTCCGCCGTCTCCGCGGATGGTGTCCTGACCTGAGCCGCCGAGAATGGTATCAGCACCCGTCCCGCCGCGGATGGTGTCATTGAACGAACCGCCCTCAATTTCGTCGTCGCCGCCCATGCCGTTGATGATATCGCTGCCACCAAAGCCGAAGATTTGCTCGGCTTCATCCGTACCGATGAGTTCGTCTCTCGCATCTGTCCCGAATATCTGAAGGACACCCGTATCCGGGTCCTCTATAACGACGGTTTCAACAACATTTTGAACTTCGAACGCGCCAAGATCCTGGGTTAGTCCCGGCTCACCGATGCCAGGTTGGTCGAAAGCGCGCGGCTCACCCCGTTCATCGGTCTCGAAATCCGACGGAGCCACCCGATCGAGCGCCGGGTTGGACGCATCTTCCAAAAGCGGCAAGACGAATTCATTTGAGATCAACTCGACGTCGACCACTTCGTCGCCACCGACCAGTGTCACCTCAAAAACTTCAGAGACCTCAGCATTTTCAACGCTGTCGGAGACACTGGCATCGAAGCCGCTCGCACCGTCCGAGTTGTCGCCAATGAGGTTTACACCCGCAAAGCGCAGCACTCCTTCGTCCGAGGCATCCGAAGACAAAGAGTTATCATCGTTGCCAAGGATGATACTGTTTTCGATGAGGATACCAGCGTCGTCTGTGAGAGGTGTACCATCCGGCAAACTCCCGGTGAGGGCAATCACGTTGTCCGCGATGGTTGAGCTCGTAATGACGGTTGAAAATGTGTTTGTGTCAACGCCAACACCATCATCGTTTCTTAAAATCGTGCTGTTTGCAATATAGGTCGCGCCGCCCAGGGGACCGTTTTCGCCGTCGATATCGTTGGACACAACGCCTGCGTGGTTGAATGCCACGAAGCTGTTCGTCAGCCGAAAACCGCCGTCCGCCTCAATGCCCGTTCCTTCATTTCTCTCAACATTGGTGCCATCGACTTCAAGACCAAAGCCTCCCGAGATGCCCACGCCTTCGTTGCTGGCGACGTAGCTGTCGGTGACACTGCCGCCGTAATAGAACCGAATGCCAAACTCACCGTTGTCGACGACGTCAGTGTTGGAAACTGAACCAAAGTCAACATAAAGGCCCCGCAGGTTTCTGGACACGGTGCTATCTTCAACAAACGACGTGCCATACAACGAGCCTACAACCTCGCGATTGCCCACGATCTCAACATCCTCAAGACGGGTTGTGGCGTAATTATCGCTGGTACCAATGACAAAATCACCTCCCGTGAGCCGGAGATTTTTGATCGTCAGATCAGTGGCATCTGTGTAGAAAATACCGACGTTGTCGTCGAACACACCTGCCGCGTCGCTTGCAAATGCATCGCTTTCGAAGCTGTTGCGCATGACGTCGTCACCATTCACGTCACCGCTTATTGTAATCCGGCCTCTCCCGATGTCACCGTCGATCGTAAGATCACGGGCTTCGATGTCCAGAAAACCCTGTACGAGGCGAAACGGTGCTCCCGTGATCGCGTCGGGATCGAATGTTATGGTTTGCCCATCTTCCAAAGTGCTGGCGAATTCAATGGCCTCCCGCAAGGTGTTGCCCGCGGCCTCATCCTCCAGAGTGTCGCCCAACACGTCGACCACAAGGCTTCCGGTTGGTTCCATAACATCGTCATCGCCCGGATCCATATCATCGTCGCCTGTGTCGACCTGGGGATCATCCGCAGCGAGCGTAATGTTGGGTTGGCCGTTGATCAAAAGCTCAACGCGCTCCACATTTGAGAGCGTCAATTCTCCATCAAACAGAGTCGTGGCAACGCTTGTATCGCCCGCAAGATACGCTTCGATTTCCGCCGTGAGATCTGCAATCGAAACCTCGTTCGGGTCTACGGTGATGCGCAGTGTATCCAGCCCTGTTCCGCCATTCACCACATCATTGTCGAGCTCGCCGTCACGCACGAGAAATGTATCATTGCCCACGCCGCCATTCGCAACGTCGCTGCCCGTGCCGCCGCGCAGCATGTCATCGCCTGCGCCGCCTGAAAGCGCGTCGTTGCCCGAACCGCCCAACAGGTTATCGTTGCCGTCGCCTCCGTCGAGCATATCTTCGCCCGCGCCAGCGGCGACGCGGTCATTGCCTTCACCGCCTTCGATTGTATCATCACCGCGATTACCGCGCAGATCGTCGTCACCGGCATCGCCAAAAATGCGATCATTTCCTATGCCAGCATTTACGACATCGTTGCCGGCACCAGCTCGAAATTCATGGTCAACCTGATTGCCGAACAGTTGGTCATCACCATCCGTTCCCTGAACAAGACAAAAAACGTTGCCGTCCACATCCGTCACTAAATTGTTTGACATTTAACAGTCCCTTTTCCCCCGGCCTGAACCAGGACCAACATTCCCATATCAGAGCAAGATGGCTCCTTTTGAGGCGGTTACAGGTACGTCGACCTTAATTTCGCCTTAATTTTGCCATGTTCACTCACGAACGAGTTACTGAGATTTGATCTGAAAGGGCAAGTAAACTTTTTCGCACTATGTTTGCAAAAATAAATACAAACACCGAATTTAAGCGTTTAAACTTATAAGAAAGACTGGAAATCTTGCATTTTCGCCTTTTACACTCCATGCGGGAGCATCTGGACATTTTGCCGCATTCCGCGAATTATGTCTTTTTTGAGGCAAATTGTCCGTATGGCCGGAAGCGCTCCAGATAGCTCGGAAGGACGGCGGTCATTGACTGCGGATTGATATCGAGGCCCTCCAGCGTGCGACCCTCCGCTTTCGCCGCATCCGACACCACATTGTCCTTTTCAAGAAGCCGAACCTGGTCAACCGTCAGCGGCGGCTTCGGCAAGAGTTGCAAGATCGATCCCTGGAGCTTTGCGAGCGGGAAAGGCAAAGACACAAAACGCCGCTTGCGATGGATAACGTCGAGCATCAGTTCCAGGCATTCCTTGAAATTCGCAACCTGGGGCCCGCCGAGTTCATAGGTCGCGCCGGGCGCAAGCTTGCCTTCTATCGCCCTTGCCGCGACCTCAGCCACGTCGCCGACATAAACGGGCTGGAACCTCGTCTCCCCCCCGCCGATGAGCGGCAACACGGGCAGTTTCGTCGCCATATCGGCGAAGCGGTTGAAGAACTCATCTTCAGGGCCGAAAACAATCGACGGTCGCAGCACCACCGCCTCATGGATGAGATCGAGGACAGCCCGCTCGCCTTCGCCTTTGGTGCGCGCATAGGCGATGTCGCTTTCAGCGTCCGCCCCGATGGCCGACATCTGAACGAAATTCGTGATACCCTCGGCCTTTGCGGCCTGAGCAATTGCGCGCGCGCCCTGCGCCTGAACGGCGTCGAATTTTTGCTTGCCGGTCGGAAAGAGAATTCCGACGAGGTTGATCACGGCGTCGGCCCCTTCGACCCCACGCGCGACTGACGCGGGGTAGCGCACATTGGCCTGCACGGGCTGGACCTGGCCGACGGTTCCGCAGGTTCTGAGAAAGCCTGCGAGGTCGGGCCGCCTGCAGGCGACGCGCACCCTGTAGCCGCGCTCTGCGAGCGCCTGCACCACATATCTGCCGACAAATCCCGATCCGCCGA
>JBCBTO010000016.1:0-17205 GCA_039818625.1 Pseudomonadota bacterium | reverse complement strand
ATCATGCGGGCGTAGCCGCCGGTGAAGCCTTTGAGCTTCGTCATGTCCAATTTGCCTGGCCCGGACAAAAGGGCCGCCGTCTCGTCGACGCGCTCGCTGGCCTCTTTCTGCCGCTTCTGGGCGTGGGCACCCGCGAAGTAAGCGATTGCACCGGTGAGGATCCCTCCGACCACAGCCATGGCGATTTTCGCGGTCATGATGCTCTCGGGGGAAACGGTCTGGTCGACGATTTCCGGTCCGATCAGGAACAAAAGTGCTCCGGCTGCGACCGCAGCTGACAGTCCGGAAAGCCACGCAGCATTGCGCCCGATGGCCGCAAAGACGCTACCAATCAGGGCGCCTGTGACGGGCAGGAACACCATGGCCGTCAAAAGCGATGCCGATAGCACGATGATCACCATGATCGGTAGGTAGCTCATGAATTCGCCTGGAACGCCGGGCCACAGGAGCAACGGAAGGAAGGCTGCAAGCGTCGTCGCAGTCGACGAGACGATGGGCCAGAACATGAGACGCGCGGCGCGAATATACGCTTCGCTATGGCTCATGCCTTCCGACATTTTCCGGTCGGCATATTCCGTCATCACGATGGCACCATCCACCAGGAGGCCGACCGTGAGCACAAGCCCGAACATCACCATGATGTTGACCGTGTAGCCCGTGAGCCCAAGGATCAAAAAGCCGACCATGAACGAGAGTGGTATCGAAAACCCGACGAGCAGCGAAGACTTCACGCCCAGCGTCGCGACAACGACGATCATCACGAGGAAGATGGCGGTTAAGATCGACGCTTCAAGAGAGCCGAGAACTTCATAGATGAACCCGGATTGGTCGAGTACGAAGTCGACCTCAATCGCTTCCGGCCAGTCTTTCGTGAATTCGCCGACGACACGGCGCACTTCCGCGTTGTTTTCAATGATGTTCTCACCGATCCGTTTGACGACGGAGATCGCAATGGCCGGTTTACCATTCACGCGTGTGAAGCTATTCGCGTCCTTGAAGGTGCGCCGCAATTCGGCCACGTCACCAAGTGTGATCACGGCTTCGCCGTTCTGTCGGATTGGGATCCGGTATACGTCCCGCGCATCTTCGACGAGACCTGGAACTTTCACATTGAAACGACCGCGTTCGCTGTCGAGGAAGCCAGCTGCGATCAACTGGTTGTTCAAGGTGACCGCATTCAAAAGTTCGGATTGGGAAATGTTGTAGGATTCGAGTCTTTCGAGATCGACCACGACCTCCATCAGCTCCTCGCGGTCGCCCAGAAGGTTTGCCTCGCGAACAGTCGCAATCGCCTCCACTTCATCCTGAAGGCGTTTCGCGTGGCGGTGCAATGTGCGTTCAGGCACATCACCGGAAAGGGTCACGAAGATGGTCGGCTGGAGGGAAAAGTTGGTCTCGACGATGACGGGTTCTTCCGCATCGGCGGGAAACTCCGCCTGCGCCTGATCAACCTTGTCACGAATGTCAGCGAGAGCTTCGTCCTTGTCGAAATCGACGTCGAATTCCAGCGTGATGACCGCAACCCCTTCGGCTGCGACCGATATGATTTCCTTTAATCCGTCGAGACCGCGTAACTCCGTTTCAAGAGGTCTGACGAGAAGCCGCTCGGCATCGTTTGGTGAGATGCCCTGCTGCGCCACATTGACAGCGAAGACCGGCACATCAATATCCGGGTTTGCCTCTTTCGGGATGCCCACATAGGTCATGATGCCGCCAATCAGCATCACGAGCATCAAGGTAAAGACCGTCTTTGGACGGCGCAGAATATTCTCCAAAGATGCAATCATTGTTGCGCCTCCGCAGTTTTGACAACGGCATCGACTGTCTGGCCATCCACAACATATTCCTGGCCGAGCGTGATGATTTTCACCGTCTCAGGCAGGCCAGTGATCCAAAGGCCGCTTGGTGTGTCGTCCACGATGGTCACCTGCTGAAACTGAACCTTGCTCTCCGCATCGAGTGTGCGAACGCCGAGCCGCCCGAGATCATCAAGCGTCAAGACGGAGGAGGGCACCTTGTGGGCCATATCGCCCGGCAGATCGATGCTGGCGGTGGCCGTGATGCCATTCAGGATTGAGCCGTCTTCATTGGGCAAGGCTATCTCCACCCGGAATGTGCGAGTCTCAATATCGGCTGACGGAGCGATGTACTTGACGTTGCCGACAACCTGTTCCCCGGTCACCAGTTTCACATCCGAGGGCTGATTGAGGGACAACGCGCCCACGTGCCGTTCGGACACCTGCGCCACCATTGTCATGGTTTCCGGCTTCATGACATTGGCGCAAACATCGCCGATTTGAAGCATATCGCCCACTTTCGCAAACGGGTCTTGGACGATGCCGGAAATCGGCGCCACAATTTGTGTGCGCTCCAGTTCGATTTGTGCAGCCTTCAGCTCCGCCTTGGCCGCATCCACATCAGCTTTGTTTTCGTTGACACGGGTTCTTGTCGCAAATCCATCCTGAACGAGCGCGAGCGCCGCCTGATAGTCGAGCTCCGCCTTGGCGAGTTGCGCTTGCATCTGTTGGATTTCCGCTTCGCGTGCACCGACATTGAGCGTGCAGATGAGGTCACCCGCCTTAACACTTTGTCCTTTCTTGACATGGCGCGCGTTCAACAGGCCCATTGTCTCGGTACGCACAGCGATATTTTGGCTCGCCTCGGTGCTGCCTCGAACATCAATGCGCGCTTGACGGGGTTCGGCGCGAAAAAGTTCCGCGCGGACTTTAAAAAGCTTTTCCCCTGCTTGTTCGTTACGCTCCGCTATGGTTGCCGGACGCGCGTCGGCCCGACCACCTTCAACAATCTTCGCGTCGCCCGTCAGCATCCAGCCGGCAATGCCAGCGGTGAGTCCGAAAGCGATGAGGTAGGGAGTGGGTATACTCATCAAAAGCGTTCCTGATGTCGTTTCAACTGTGACTTGGGAGGAGGGTTTAAACCGTGGTGTGTGACGATGATCATTCGGCCGCCTCTGGCTGCGCCAATGTCTTGCTGCCCGCGAGCGCTTCCAGCTCGCCACGTTTTTCTTTGAGGTAGTTGAGCGAATTACTCATGCAATCCATGCCGTAGGTGGCCGCCCATCGAATGCCTTGAGTCGCCTTTTCATCATCGGCAAAACCGCGCAACAGATCGATTTCGGCTCGCAGCTGCTCAGCGCGCACGTCGAGCGCTTTCACCACCACATCACGCGGTAAGAACTCGGCGCACATGGCGATCATGAGAAATTCAGACCGGAAGATGTCTTTTGAGGGTGGCTCATGGAGTGCTTGGAGGAAATGATCCCGGCCCTCCGGTGTGATCGAATAAACCTTTCGGCCCGGTTTTCCCGGTTCGACAATTTCGCGAAAGGTGACCAGCCCGTCCACTTCGAGGCGATTGAGCGCCGGATAGATCGAACCGAAGCTCGCATCGACGAAATGGCTATACTTGCCATCCATCGACATTTTCCGGATCTCATAGCCAGTTGCTTCCTCGAAGCATAGAATTGCAAGGCAGAGCGTTCGAACGTTCATAAATTCACCACTTTGAGAATGCCAACACCAGGTGTCGCAGACCTTCCTGACCTAAATATATATCGTTTTGATATATATCAAGCCAGTATGTATCAAAGCGATATAAAAAATGGAAGAGAGCATCGCGAGCGCCACGAACACCCCATGTAGTTTATTACGCAAAGCTTTTGGGGATGGATTTATGCCGTTTGCAGGATTGTTGTGGTCAGAGTGCCGCAGACCGTAAGAGCTGGCGTTCCGGGGTAAATCGAAATAGCGCTGGCGATTTAGCGCGCTGTGGTGCGTGTGAGGCCGGTGCCCAAATCCGCATTGTCGTTCGCGGACTGGTGGGTCGCACGCAAATGCTCGGCCAGAAACGCTTGATGGCGAAGATCGGTCATGATCATGTTGGTGTTGCTCGCGCTGATTTTTGGTCGAGAGACCAAATCGCGAAAGGGAGATCCCTTAAGCTTCAATCCGCCTGATATGCGTCCCATGTGTCAGCCACGCTCGCAACGTTGTTAACCGCATTTAACATGCGTATTCATTGAGCCATTTTCGAGGCAAGTGTTTTCAACTTTCCGATAAAGCCGCGTTAAAGCCGCTGACCGAAGTGTCAGCATCGTTAAGCGTTTCATAACGCATTGTTTTGGAAAAGGTGTTTTTCCACTTTGCCGAGCATAATTCTACGGACTCGACTTTACCGCGTTCTCAGCCGTATCGTTTTGATTGGTTGGGATACGGGTTGTCATAAATCATGCAACGATCGGGGGCGGTCTCGCTCGCGTTAACACTGTTGGCGGTTGGGGCGGTGGTTGCTGATGCCCCGGGCAAGGCGGACGAAGACAAAAACGACTGCGCACGCTATGGTGCGACCTATCAGGGTCTCGCATCAACCGACTTTTGTTATGATGTCAGCGGATATGTGCGCGCTGAAATCTTGACTGAAGACGTCTCACACAGCGCCGATCTGATTGACAACAACGAGGTCAATGCACGTGCGCGCATTGATACCGTTTTGCTACGTGAGAGCGCAATCGGCACCTTGAGCGCATTTGTGCGCCTGCAGGGCGACTACGATCCCGGTATATTCTCCGATGTCATCGCCGGTCCAACGGGCGATGATTTCGCGGTCGGCCTTGATGCCTTCACGGTCTCACTTTTCACCGCCAACGGTTCTTTCCATGCAGGTGAACTTGAAAACGCGGGCGCCTTCTTCATTGAAGATGGTTTCACGGACCGTGGAACGGAGAGCTTGGACACCCGTTCGTCGCTCGGCTTTGCTTATCAAACGAAGATCAAAGAGATCGATATACGCGTTTCGCTCAATGACCCGCGCGAGACGACCGACGCCAATCCGATCGGCCCCAATGTCGGGTTTGGCATCAGCAGAGAAGTCGGACCGGTCCGGTTCAATTTTGGCCTTGCAGCCGTCAATGTTGATGATTTTTTGGGCAATTTCGACCTGCCCGCGTTGGTGCGCCGCACGACACCGTTTAGAGTCGCTCAAGACGCAACCTATGGTTTTGGGGTTGGCGCTGATATCGTTTACGACACAGAGCGCGTAAAGGGGGTTGTCGGAGTGACGTATTCGAAGCAAGCGTCGAATGATGTGATCTTTTCATTTTCCGATGGGTTTGACGCAGTCACTGCTTATGTTGGAGGTCGCATTGTTTTGTCGGAAAACCTCATCGCGAACATGGATGTATCATACGTTACGGCAAGTCAGAAAGGTCTCCGTAATTTCAATGGACTAGAGCTGGCTTTTAATGTGGAATGGCGCGTCTTTGAAGACTGGAAACTGTTGACTGAAATCGGCTTCGATGGCGTCGATGAGTTCGGCGCTGGAGAGGGCTTTTTCTTCGTGGATCGAAACGAAGGCCGGTTCGATGCGCTTTTGCAAATACAGCGCGATTTTTGACTGTTTCCTGCAAGGCACACACGTAAAAATTTACTTAACGAGAACCAATTCAAGGTTGCGTGCGGGAGAGGCCTTGAGTACGCTTCCACCCATAATTATGCGGTCGATTGCGGCGGGCATTAGCAGTCCAACGCAGTGCTTTTCGGGGGAAGTCTTATGTGGAAGTGTCGTCCAGGCGCGTGGGTGCTGCCCGGTGTTTTAGCTGTTGGGCTTATCACTCTCATAGCAATGATTATGAGAGCCGGTCCGATTGAGCAGGACCTGTCTGAGAGGGCTCTCGACAGATTGGCCGCAGATCATCCGTGGGCGAAAGTAGAACTTGACGGACGGGATCTCGTTTTGTCCGGTACGGCCCCAAGCGACGCGGCAAAATCCGATGCCTTGCGTCTCGCTGATGGTGCATTCTTAGACCGCAACCAAGGGACATGGGGTGTGCGTGTCGTCGACGGCTCGACGATCGCTGATCTCGCGGTCGTATCACCCTATAAACTGTCAGCCAATATGGTGGGTGACACCGTTACGCTCACCGGATCTGCGCCGAGCGAACAGGGCCGCAATGCCATCGTGGGCATCGCAAAAGAAACATTTGGCGAGAAAAATGTCGTCGACCAGTTGGAATTGGCCGCAGGTGCGGACATCGCTCTTAATGACCGCGCCGCCTTTGCGTTCTCGCAGCTCGCTCCTTTGGCGGGTGGGGAGGTCGCGCTGAGCGATGCCGAATTCTCAGTAACCGGTGTTGCGCCATCAGCCGATGTTTTCTCGCAGGTGACCGAAGCAGTGAGTGGGGACCTTCCTGCGGGTTTAACGTTGGCCACATCAAACATCACGCCGCCGAGCGCGTCGCCTTACATATTCGAGGCGGAAAAGAGCGCGGACACTATAACGCTGAGCGGCAACGTCCCATCCACTGAGGCGCGCGATGTGATCATCGCCGGTGCGCAGGCCATAGCCGGGGAAAAAGATGTCGTAGACGCTTTATCTCTCGCCTCCGGTGCGGGCGAGGATTTCGCCGATCAGGCGCAATTCGCGGTCGATCAGTTGAGCGATCTTGAGATCGGAACGGCGTCCCTGAGCGACCAGACATTCTCTTTAACGGGCCTTGCAGGCACGTCGGCGGCAGCGGCCTCAATTCCGACCATTCTGAGCGGCCCTTTGCCGCTTGGCCTCGATCTCGGCGCGCTCGACATCACAGCTCCAGTCGCTTCACCTTATGAATTCGCGGCTGAGAAAGACGCGGATGCGATCACTCTGACGGGCAACGTGCCTTCGACCGAAATCCGCACGCAAATCGTTGAGCGTGCGAAGGACGTCGCGGATGACAAATTCGTCCTCGACCGCCTGAATCTGGCCTCCGGTGCGGGCGAGGATTTCGCCGATCAGGCTCAGTTTGCCGTCGATCAGTTGAGCGATCTTGAAACGGGGCGCGCGTCCCTCTCAGATGCCGATCTGTCTGTTACGGGTAAGACGCTTGACGAAAGCGTTGCTGAGACGAGGGCTTCTACTCTTGGTTCAACTTTACCTTTTGGCTTGTTTGCAAAAGATGTGAGCGTGGAAGGTCCACCAGCGCCAGAACCGGCAGCAACTCCCGAACCAACGCCAGCACCCGAACCGACACCGCCACCAGCGCCCGTGCTGCCCTATCTTTTCAGTGCGGAAAAGACCGCTGACGGAGTTGTGCTCGCGGGCTCCGTGCCTTCCGAAGACGCAAAACGCGCTTTGGTTGAAGCGGCGCGTTCTGCGACCGATGGCGATGTAATCGACCGCACAAGTGTGCGTGAAGATGCGCCGGAAAGTTTCGAAAATCTCGCCTCCTTCGGCATCGCCCGCCTGGGTGCGATGGATGAGGGCTCGGTGTCAACATTCGACGAGACCATTTCTGTGTCAGGAACGGCGTCGGATCCAGTGCAATTCGCCGAGCTTAAAAGCGTGCTTGGACCCAATGCGCCGGATGACATTGAAATCGGATCGGTAGCGCTCGATGTCGCCAAGGTCTCCCCGTACAATTTTTCGGCGGTGCGCTCGACGGATGGTGTCATTCTGAGCGGCACGATCCCATCTGATGATATGAGATCGAAACTCGTCGATGCGGCAAGGGGCCTGGACGCAGGGCCGGTGGAAGATCGCCTGGTGCTTGGTGCGGGTGAGCCCGAGAGCTTTGAGACGGCAGCGGTCTATGCTGTTGAACACCTGAACCGGTTCAGTGAAGGATCTGCCCTCATCTCGGATGACAAGATGAGCATTGAGGGCACGGCGAAGGACGCCACGCTCTATGATGCGGCGCGTGCTTCGGTGAAAACGCCACCGTCCGGCTATGAGGTGTCTTTCAGTCGCATCGGTTTGCCGGTTGCAAAGCCTTACACGTTCTCAGCCATCCGGAACGGCGATGAGATCGTACTTTCTGGAAATGTTCCAAATCAGGATGTGCGCCGGGCGTTTGTCTCGGCGGCAGAAGAGCTCGATGGTGACACCGTGACCGATCAGATGACACGGGCTGCGGGCGAACCGGATGGTTTCGGAAAGGCTGCAAATTACGCGATTGCGCAGCTTGACAGGTTCTCCGATGGCTCGGTTCTCATCCGCGATACCGCGATTGCCATCGACGGCACCGCCAAGGATGCGGCTGCCTATGACGCGGCCCTTGCGACGTCAAAGGTCGCCCCGGACGGGTTTAATATCGCGTCAGCAACGATTGATCTGCCGCTCGTTTCACCATACGCCTGGCGGGCAGTGAAAGAGGATGGCGTGGTTACCGTTTCCGGCGTGGTGCCTAGTGAAGCGGCAAAATCCGACCTCGCGCAAAGCCTCACCTCCGGCGACGACGGTTTGACACTTGTCGACCGTTCGACGCTCGCCGATGGGGTGCCAGCCGGGGTGGACTGGGCGAATGCAACAACATTCAGCGCTGACATCCTCGCAGGTCTGAAAGATGGCACTGTTACGATCACCGATACGGCATTTGCCGCGAGCGGCGAAGCCAAGACGGTTGACGCATTCAAAAAGGCCCGCGACCAAATCGGTACGGCTTTGCCCGCGGGTTTAACCCTGTCGAGCGAGGATATCCGTCCGCCGACCGTGTCCCCATACACACTGGTCGCGAAACGCGATTCCAATGGCGTTGTGATCACCGGCTTTGCACCCGATGATGATATCGCAGCCCGCATTACAGAGCGTGCAGCCCGTCGGTTTGGTAGTGCGTTGGAACGCACCGACATCACCTTGGCAAGCGGCGCACCACGGGGGTATGATGCGGCCGTCAACAGTGGACTTTTCGGCTTGAGCAGGCTGGAAGAGGGCGAATTTGGTCTCGAAGACACCAGCTCCAGATTGACGGGTGTCGTCCCGCTTGGGGCTCCGCTCGATGAGATCAAAACCCGCTTTGAAAACGGTTTGCCGCCGGGCTTCAGTGGGGTGGCCTCGCTTACACAAGACGAGCCGCCTGCGGAAGAAGTAAAGGCCGACCAGTGCGGAGTTCAGGTCGCCGAAGCCCTGTCCACAAACCGCATCTTCTTCCAAACGGCGAAGGCTGCTATCCTGGCCGACAGTTTCGGTCTCCTCGACAAGATTGCTGCAACGGCGCTGAGTTGCCCAAGCGCGCGTTTTGAGGTCGCAGGTCACACCGATTCCGATGGTGCAGAAGCGTTCAACCAACAACTGAGTGAGGCGCGGGCACTCGCGGTCACTGAGTATCTTGTGAGGGCGGGGGTCGCCGAAGACAGGCTGAAGCCCGTCGGATTTGGTGAGGCACAACCGGTCGCGCCGAATGACACACCGCAAAACAAGGCGTTGAACCGGCGTATCGAATTCACACTGATCGAGTAAAAAGGGGGGATCCGTCGTGGATTATCTGTTTTCACAGCTTTGGCTGTTTTTGTTGATCGCTTTTCTTGTCGGCCTTGCAGTCGGCTGGATCACCTGCAAACGCGACCCGGCCTAAAGGGGATACCGGCATGACAATGCTCGTCATCTATTCACTTCTTCTCATTGCGCTCGCATATATTTTGGGGTGCATTCTTGGTTGTTTCGCGCGCAGCACGCTGTTTGCTGATGCCGGGCCGAAATATGTTGCAGATACCTCGAAGACACCCGCGGTGGCAGCCGCTGCTGCGACGGCCGTTGCCGGTGGTGCAGCACTCAAGGGGGCGACGGTCGCACCGCCCGCGCCTCCCAAGAAAGTGGAACCCGCGATTGCATCACCTTACCGCTTCAACGCGGTTAAGACCTCAAGCGACGTGACGCTCTCAGGCAGCATGCCGTCGCTTGGTGTGAGAGACAAAATAGTGGCGACTGCTGGGGCGCTTGGCGCTGTTGTGGACAAAACGACGTTGAACCGCGGTCAACCCGATGGCTTTGAAGGGGCGGCGGCCTTTGCAGTCGGCCAGCTTGATCGCTTCTCTACCGGTCAAGCGTCGATTGTCGACCGTGCGATTACAATCGACGGGGAACCTAAGGACCTGGAAAGTTACAATTTGGCGAAAACCGCCGCGAACAACGGACCGGTTGGTTATTCCGTGGACCTGCGCGCCAAAGCACCAGAGGCGCCAGAGCTGTCAGAGATGTCAGAGCCGGACGTTCAAGGCCAAGCGCCATCAGTCCAAAACAAACCTGTCGAAACCAAAACGGCAGCCAAAACAGCACCAAAAGGCGATCTCGTCGACATCGACATTCCTTCGGACATGGCCGATGCGGCGGCGAAAGCAGATGCTGCCGGACAACGACCGAAAGTTCTCGCTGCAGCCCGTGGCGGTAATGCGGACGATCTGAAGCGCATCAAAGGTGTTGGTCCGAAAAACGAAAAGGCGATGAATGCCCTCGGCGTTTATCATTTTGACCAGATCGCATCCTGGAGTCCGGATGAGGCCAGTTGGATGGGCACATACATGGCCTTCCCGGGTCGTATTGAACGCGAGGACTGGATCCCGCAGGCAAAGCGTCTTGCAGCCGGAGAAGAGACGGAATTCTCAAAGCGTGTTGACGGCGGCGCAGTTCCAACGTCCAAAGCGACGGCAAAAAGCGCGTCAGCTCCCCGAAAGACCAAATCGCCAGCAACCAAGACCGGTGGTCGTGATGCAACCAGCAAAGGGGCCGTGACGGCGGCCGCGATCTCGGCGGCGTCCGTCGACATGACCATCTCGGCTGACAAGACGGCCGCCGCTGAAAAGGCGGATGGTGTCGGCACACGGCCGAAAGTCCTGGCCGCACCGTTGGGCGGGAAGAAAGATAATCTCCAACGCGTGCGCGGCATCGGGCCGAAAAACGAGCGCGCGCTCTATGATCTCGGCATCTATCACTTTGCCCAGATTGGCGCATGGACTGCCCCGCAGGCGCGTTGGGTTGGAAGCTTCATGGCGTTTCCAGGCCGCATTGAACGCGAGGACTGGATTGCCCAGGCAAAACTGCTCGCAAAGGGCAAGGAAACCGAGTTCTCAAAACGTGTCGACAAAGGCCAGGTTGCGACATCGAAATCCAAGAAGACATGACGTCGAACACAAACGTCTGACTAAGCCCGGCCAAGCGCCGGGCTTTTTTGTCAGTGGTGGTCGAGGCTGGCGAAGAAATCCTTTAGGGCAGCGCTGACCTCCGGGCGCGTCAAGCTTGGCACATGGCCCTCATTGCGCACCGTGACGCGTCTCATCTCAGGATGCGCACGATCCATGGTCTCCACTGTCTTCTCGCTCAAAAGATCGGACGTGCCACCGCGAATGACGAGGAGGGGTTTTGATCTGAGCGACATGAATTGCGGCCAGAGCGTCGGCGGCGCATCATCGGGCGATAGGCTGTCGAGCGTTTTGATGAGACCCTTGTCGAAATCGATGACGGGATGTCCATTGTCATCGGCAAAAGTCAGCCTTGCTGCCCGTGCCCAGTCGTCGGCTCCGTAATCGGGAAAGCTGCCTTTGTGCACGGTTTTCAAAATGTCGGCCGCATCGTCCCAGCTTTCCGGTGTCGGCATACGCGACACATAGCTCTTGATCTTCATGAGACCGGTGACATCGATTTCCGGGCCGATATCATGAAGCACGACACCCCTCAAAATACCCGGCCTCAAGGAGCCGAGCAGCATCGCGATGATGCCGCCGCGCGAGGTGCCCAAAATGGCCACGTCCTGAAGACCGGCTGCGACAATCGCATTCAAGACGTCACCCGCTTCCGTCAACGGATTGTAGTTCTTCCAATTAGGATCGTAGTCGGATCGCCCGCGCCCGCGATAATCAAGCGCCAGAACACGCCGCGGCGTCTCCGGGTCGGTGCTTAAAATCGTGGCGATCTCATCGAAGTCCCGCGTGCTGCGCGTAAGACCCGGCAGGCAGACGACAGGCATTGTGTCGAGAAGGCGGCTCCCGTAGTCGCGCCCGCGCAGGGTCAATCCATCAAGGGTTGTGAAGGAAAAATCCTGCCAGATATCCTGTGTGCCGTTCGCTGCCAAAACCCACATCCCGCTCATCGTCTTTTCCAAGATTTAGAAAAGAAGTGCGCGGGAAACAAGGCGTGATTTCAGGAGGGTGTGCCGCGATTGAGGTCGCGGACGATGGTAAGTGGCGCATTCTCAAGGCGGTGGCGATAAACTTGGTAGTTCTCCATTACCCGTTGTACGTAATTGCGTGTTTCCGCAAAGGGGATCGCTTCTATCCAGTCGACCGCATCGATATTGGCTCTGCGCGGATCGCCGAACCTTTTGATCCATTGGTCTGACCGACCGGGCCCGGCGTTATAGCCTGCGAAGGCCAAGACATAGGAGCCTGCAAATCGGTCGATCAGTTGTCCGAGAAACGCACTGCCGAGTGTTGCGTTATAGGCGCCGTCACGGGTGAGTTTGCGCGGATGAAAGGGGAGGCCGATCGAGCGCGCCGTGCGCTTGGCGGTCTCGGGCAAAAGCTGCATCAAGCCGCGCGCATCGGCCCGGCTGACGGCTGCGATGTTAAACGCGCTTTCCTGTCTTGCAATGGCGTAGGCGAGGGCGGTCCGCTCTTTCGATATGCGCGCGTTTGCCGGGATTGCGCCGAGCGGGAAGGCTAGCCGTGTGACCGGCACACCGCGTCCAACCGCGATCTTGCCGACTTGCAAAGCCATTGTGTGCGAGCCTTGGTCTTCTGCAAGACGCGCGAGAAGCGTGATTTCTGCGGGGTCGGTGAGAGTCCGCGCAAGATGCCGATAGAAAAGACCGGCTCGTGTCGGCTGACCGACGGCCAGAAGGCGTTTGATCACCTGGACAAAGGGTCGGTTGTTGAAGCTCGCCTGTGCCCGGTCTGTGGACGGCAAGGGCGGAAGAGAGATCGAGGTCTGCCCGAGATGACGAAGAGCCAACTGTCCATAATAGGTCTGGGGCAGGCTGGCAGCATGGGTGAACGAGCGCCGCGCATCTGACGTACGACCGAGGGCATCCTGAGCGCGTGCGGTCCAGTAAAGCCCGCGGGATTTCGAAAGGGGACGTTTCGCCAAACGCTCGATGGTTTCAAAATGTGTGAGTGCGATGTCAGCGCGGCCCATGAACCTCAGCGCATACCATCCGGCGTGAAACGCAGCGTCAACCTGTTCAACGACGCCAAACCCATCCGTCTTGGTGACGAGGTCGTAGGCGAGGGAAGGATACCCCGCTTCAAGAACCTTGCGAGAGACGAGCCGCCGCTCGATCCACCATTGTTTTGGAACGGTGAGTGCGCTCCCATTCTGCGGCGCGGCTTGCAGCGCTCTGGCCGCCTCCAGCCATTTGTCCGCCCGGCGCAAATTCTGGACTTTTGCAAAGTGATATCCCGCCTTCTTTTGCGCGCTCGCCGGAAGCGATGCGAACAGGCGTCCGGCATTTGCTTGACGGCGGATGACAGCGACCCGTGCGTCTAAGAGCGCTTGTTGGTCTTTGGACAGATAGCGCTTCAGGCGAAGCGCCCCCGAAGCGCGGTCGAGGTAAAGCAACCGGTCGGCCCGCTTTGTGTGATCGGCTTGCGATAACAAACGGCCGAATGAGCCGAGAATGCGCGCTTCTGTCTGTTGGTCAAGGTTCCGGGTCGTCCAATAGTGTCTTAGTGCCGTCTTTGCCTCCCTTTTCGCGCCTGCTTTCAAAAGGCCTTCGATCTTCAGGATCATACCGTCAACCGTTTCGGGCTTCGATGGCAAAAAGGAGGGTTGGCTTTCGCGGATGGCGACTTCCTCGCGCGCGCGGGTCATCAGCTGCGCGCCAGGCCAACCCGGCACCTGTGAGGCCGCCCTCGTCAATGTGTTGTGTGAAAATGGGACGCTGTGCGATGTGGCGATGACCCAATGGGCGATTGCTTTATCCACCGGGTTTTGCAAGCGATTTTGAGCCGCCAAGACATTGGAGGCGTTGCCCGTTTTCAGCGCATCGAAAAATCCTTTAAGAGCGCTGACGTTCTGGGTCTGTCTTTTTTGGGCATGATGGTTGCCGCTGTGCGTGATCGTCACAATCGCTGGCTTTGCTTGCGGCAGCGGGACGGACCGCGCGAAACCAATGTCAGCGCTCAAAGCAAGCGATCCGACGGCAGCAAATGCCAGTGTCAGTTGAAATAGATTTGGCGCGCGGGAAGAAAGTAAAAAGGCCTTGAACAAAGTCATCTGAACACTCGCGACATGGAATTAAGAGCGGCTTTGCAGTCTCTGATCGCAACATTCGCCGAAACTGATTAAGGAACCATTCACCACGTCACCATCGACCGCAAAGCGCGTATTTGTGAACGATCAAGCGTCGCAAAACGGTGCGTGAACTTCGGTGTTGCCGTTGCCCATCGAAGTCCCTATGGTCCGAAGCTCAAAAGGGACACTGTGTTGAAGCCTTTCATGGTGTCTGATTGTGTTGAAAACAGGTTTTGAAAAATGTTTCAGGGCTCAATGACCGCACTGGTCACCCCGTTTGAAAACGGCGGTATCGACGAAGATGCATTTGTAAGGTTCGTCGAGTGGCAGATCGAGCAGGGCTCACACGGGCTCGTGCCCGTTGGCACCACGGGTGAATCGCCCACTTTGTCCCACGATGAGCACAAACGGGTGGTCGAGCTTTGCGTGAAAACGGCGGCAAACCGTGTGCCGGTTGTCGCAGGCGCGGGGTCCAACAACACCGCTGAAGCGATCGATCTCGCGCGCCACGCCGAATCCGTCGGCGCTGACGGATTGCTCGTTGTCACGCCCTATTACAACAAGCCCGATCAACGCGGTCTTTACGCCCATTTCAAAGCGATTGCTGAGGCGACACAGCTTCCGATTATCATCTATAACATCCCACCACGCAGCGTCGTCGACATGTCAGTCGAGACCATGGCGTCGCTCTTTCACGATATTTCCAATATCGTGGGTGTTAAGGATGCGACGGCTGATCTTTCACGGGTCACACGCCAGCGCGTCGCGATGGGTGCGGACTTCATTCAGCTGTCCGGCGAAGATATCACGGCGATAGGTTTCAATGCCCAGGGCGGTCGCGGGTGCATTTCGGTAACCGCGAATGTCGCGCCGGGCCTCTGCGCACAAATGCAAGGTGCGGCCCTCGACGGAGACTTCAACGAAGCTTTGAAAATCCAGGATCGCCTCGCGCCCCTCCACAGCGCACTGTTTCTCCAGCCCAATCCGAGCGGTGCGAAATATGCGCTGTCGAAACTCGGCCTGATGGCGGATCGTGTCCGCGCGCCGATCGTCCCGCCATCCGATGATGTCAAGGCAAAGATCGATGAGGCAATGGTCCACGCGGGCTTGTTAAATTAGGTCGTTTCAAACCCATGCGGGTCGCAAGATCAGCATGCGGGATTTGGACGGCGCAGACCTGTCATGAGCAAGAAAACCAAAAAGCCTGTAAACCGGATTGCGGCGGACAATCGCAAGGCGCGCTTCAACTACGAAATCATTGAGGCGATGGAGGCGGGCATCGTGCTGACGGGCACTGAGGTCAAATCGCTGCGCAACGGCAAATCAAATATCGCCGAATCTTACGCGAGTGCTGAGAGCGGTGAAATCTGGCTCATAAACGCCTACATCCCGGAATATCTTGAGGGCAACCGCTTTAACCATAAGCCTCGACGCCCACGAAAGCTGCTTTTGCACCGTCGCCAGATCGAAAAGCTGTCATCCGCCGTTCAACGCGACGGCATGACGATCATACCCATGAAGCTTTATTTCAACGACCGGGGGCGGGCGAAGATTGAACTCGGCCTTGGGCGCGGCAAGAAGCTACACGATAAACGTGAGACGCAGAAGAAACGCGACTGGGGCCGGGAAAAGGCGCGCTTGATGCGTGAGCGCGGCTAGGTCATGGGCCTGAATGAGCCTTTAACCTAAAGGGTTGCTGCGATCTTTCTGAAAACGTCTTCGAACATCTCTGTTGTCAGCCGACCGGTGTTGGTGTTGTAACGCGAGCAATGATAGCTGTCGAAGATGGTGTATCCATTTTCCAGTTCATGAACAGCGCCATGGGCAAAAGGGTAAGCCTTCAATGGCAACCCAAATGTGCGCAGCAGTGTCTCATGCGCGATACGACCGAGAACGAGAAACCCCTTTAGATTTGAATAAGACGCAATCGTCGCCTGCAGGAATGGCCTGCAATTCTTGATTTCCGCGCCCGTTGGCTTGTTCTGTGGCGGAACGCATCTGACCGCGTTTGTGATTGCCATACCCTTGAGGGTCAAACCGTCATCGGGATGCTTGTCATATCGACCTTCGGAAAATCCGAACGTCTCAATCGTCTGATAAAGCAGATCACCGGCATAGTCGCCGGTGAACGGACGTCCGGTGCGGTTTGCCCCCTGAAGGCCGGGCGCAAGACCAACCACCAGAACATGCGCGTTACGGTCACCGAAAGACGGCACCGGTCCATTAAACCATTCGGAATGGTTTGCGCGTTGTTCGCGTATGAAAGCGTTCAGCCGCGGGCAGCGATCACAATTGTAATCGGGGTCAATCTCGCCGAACGACACGTCTTGTTCGTCAGTAATCAACGGCCTCGTCGAACTCGTCTGGTTCTTCTTCGACTTGACGGGCCGGACGCTCACTCGGGTCACGCCCGATAGAACCGCGCAAACTGTTGAGATCGATGAAATGGTCTGCCTGGCGTCTCAAGTCGTCAGCGATCATAGGTGGCTGGACAGAAAGCGTGGACACAACGCTGACCTTGCGACCTTTACGCTGAATGGCCGAGACCAAAGAACGGAAATCGCCATCTCCGGAAAAGAGCACCAGATGATCGACATGTTCCGCCGCTTCAAACATATCGACGGCAAGCTCGATATCCATATTACCTTTGACTTTACGTCTGCCTTGGGAGTCCGTGAATTCCTTGGTCGGCTTTGTCACGACCCGGTAGCCGTTGTAATCAAGCCAGTCGATCAGCGGTCGAATGGAGGAATATTCCTGATCATCCGCCAGGGCTGTATAATAGTACGCGCGCAGCAGGTAGCTTTTCTGCTTGAAATCGCGCAGCAGGCGTCTGTAGTCGATTTCGAAATCAAGCGTACGGGCGGTGGCGTATAAGTTGGCTCCGTCTATGAAAAGTGCCACCTTTTCTCTTGGGTCAAACATGATAGGTTCTCCAGCAGGGGATGGCATTTGTTTGCCATTTCTTGTGTGTCGATATCGTGGACCATCCAAATACCGGTCTAAGTCGATAATCGAAATGTAATATTCAATCACATGGCACAATTTAACGAATGTACAACAAAAAAGAGAGGTAAGCGAAGCAAATAATTCACAGATATGTGAATATAGGAATAATTTCGCGATCTTGAAACGTGAAAGGCTACGCTTGCAATTTGAAAGTGCGCGCGTATAAAGCCTTTATGTTTCCCAAACACTGGAGAGCCGTAT